>NZ_LPVJ01000054.1 GCF_001516615.1 Ferroacidibacillus organovorans
TTCTGCGTTTTTTAACGGACTTACCTTCCCGGTAGGACTCCACGATATGCATGTACCTGTAGGTACGACCGTCCGCACGTTTTGTGGATACAATTTGAGCAAACACAGGCATCACCGTCGCATAGATTATTGCCTACAACGATAGCGAAAAAGTGTAAATAAGTCAAAGTATATGTTATACACATGTTGATAACTTTTTGACCTACAAATACGAAGCTAAAAACGGAGAAAAACAAGCAAAAATCGCGCCGTTACGCGGTTTTCTACCTGTGGATAAGTCTAATTTCCAGCTCAAACTGTCAAACATGAGCTGCAAATTCCACTTCCTGCAAAGACAATCCATCTTCGCGATACAAAATCCACCGCAAAATAAGATCCGATCAAGCAAGTAGCCCTCTGGGAAAGGGGCTTTTTGTGTTGTAGGGCAAAATAGGACCTACAAACCCGCGCTGTGACTAGGGTACTGTCAAAAATGAGCTGGATATGCATAGTGGCTTTCGTTGTTGCGGCGAACTTGCGGTAGTAGTTGCAGTACTGGGTGTACTTCAAGGAGATTTCCTGACTCAGCCTACATGACTCGCAGTATTCACTCCACAGCAAGCTGAGTGTGACGCCACTTCTGGCCAACTCCCGATGAATATGTTCGCAATCTGGAATTTTGCGCGTGGTGGTTTGTGCTCTTTCGGGGAACAGCAGGTACTGAAGGTCCGCTTCCGTTACGTTGTCCGCAAGCGGCCATGCCAATTCCAGCATGGTCGCACGGTTCAGCACCTCGGATACGGTGTTTCGCGAGCATTGACAACTAGACGCAATGCTACGCTGGCTCAATCCCATTTCCTTGAGCCGTAAAATCTCTCGATACTTGGCCATTCGGATGACCCCCCACTATTTATTTGTGTGCTGCATATGCAGCACACATCCATCCATTTTAGTGGATAGCAGTGGTTGGCTCACCGAGTAACAGAGTGGCTCTATTCGATTAACGAGGTGGCTCTAAACTATTAACCTAGTGGTCCTACGGCACTGAAATATTCACAAATACCGCGATTACATAAAAGGGAAGATCGATCGTCCAGAAATTGTCCGCGCTAAGTGTCCAATGAGAAAGAAAGATATTGCCGTGCAAAATTGAATGCGCTTGAAGAATATAGGAAGCGGTATCATAATTAACTGTATATTCCCAAGATAATCTTAGGTAGATGAAAAATAAGCATAAAAAAAAATACGACCAATATCAACAATCCAGCATATCTATTTTTTAAAAAATTCATTATCATAAAACCCCTCTTTTTTAATCTCTTATTTGGACGCTCGAGAATGAACTTTTATGATTCCAAGTCCAAAAGTTATTCATTTGCCAGCTCGGCAGTCTTTATATAGATTCTCTACTACTTCTATCATCAAAAGAGCGAATCATTGATGATTTTTTGTTATTGTTCCATGTCCACAAGTTATTCAATAAAAAATTCCAAACAGATGCAACAATAATTCCTGCCACATTAGCAAATAAATAATTCAAATGGAAAACCCTGAACAACATATCAAGAACACCAATATCAAAAATGATTCCCCCAACAGACACGAGAAAATATTTTGTTGCCCTTAAATGCCAACGACTAATATGCACATCTCGCCAGGTGATCTTATCATTTAGTAAAAAATTCGAAAAGAGCGCAACAAGAGCTGATAAAAACCCAGAAATCAATATTGGTATTCCAATCCGAACAAATAACATATAAGCAGCCAAGTTTACTACCACTCCAGATAACCCCACTGCCAAAAATGAGTATAACCTCAGATCTATTGGACTATCTTTCATGAGAATGAACAGATGTTTCATATAATTCCATTGTTCCCGAAGCGACATTTTCGATTCTCCTGCAGACCTCGCATGAAAATCATATGGAACTTCAACGACTTTGTCGGACTTCCCTCGCGCTAGAACCTCGATAAGTATTTTCCAACCAATTGGTCTTAATTCTACAGTATCAATAACTTCTCTTCTAAACATAAAAAATCCACTAGTTGGGTCTTTAATCGGTCGAATTCGATGTAATAGAATCCTAGACAAATAACGTGCTACACCAGAAATAATTTTACGATTAAGAGATAACCCACCATCACTTCCACCTGGAATGAATCGACTTGCAATCACAACTTCAGCACCGTGATCAACCTGCTCCAACATGGCGGGGAGCATGCTGGCAGGATGCTGTAAATCTGCATCCATAACGGCAATTACATCCCCCAATGCCAATTGGAATCCTCTAACTACAGCAGTTCCCAATCCTCGTTCGTTAACCCTGTGCTCATATCTAATACAATTGTCTTGAGATGCAAGTTGTTCAAGTTCAATCGGTGTATCGTCTGAGCTGTCGTCTATGAAAATAAGTTCATAATCGATACCCTCCATTGACTCACGCACTACATTTGAAACTCTTCCTACATTTTCCATCTCATTAAATGTTGGAACGATAATACTCAATAGCAAAACTGCCATCTCCCTAGATACAAGTAATATAATACTAAAGTAGCACAACAAAACTATCCAGCATAGACACATATCACATTATAATATTTTTCTAAATTAATAGAGCGACCAGCTTTGTTCGTATAATATTTATAAAAAATAAAATAATCATCCCTTTTAATTTTTATGTTTGATTTGTGTGTTTTCAATAACAAATTCTAGCCATCAAATAACTTCCTCTTTGCAATACACATATTCATTTAGCGTTAAATACAATCAAAAGTTGTTGAAGTGTATTATTCAACGTTCCCCAATTTCGTTTTACCTCTGAAGAGTTATAAACTTGAGGATAAGGGTAGTAAACTTTTACTGATTTATGTTGATAACTACGAATAATTTGTTCTGCGTATTTGGCAGTTGTATTCAATCCAACTGCAAATTGATTATTACCCCAAGCACCAACCCATCCACCTAATCCTGTCCAGTTAAAATTTGCTTCATTTTTTGAATAACCTTGGTATGAAGGAGAGAGAAAACCAAGTTTCTCAAGTGCCAATGGATATAAATTTGATGTGTTCCACTTATTGTTGACTAGGTATCTTGTTGATGCATTATAAAGATCGCTAAATTGTTGAATAACCATCCTACTATTAAACGAAAAAGGAACTATCCATTCACAGGCACCATCCACTTGCTTAATCGGTTGTCCTAGAATATCGGTAATACCATTGTAAATTGTCGGCGATATCTTCTCCCCTACACTAATTGGCATGAAAAGCAATCGACTTACATGTGCATAAGGAAGGTATGCACGCAGGCTATTTCTGACCTGCGATACAGTTACTGACGAACCGTTAGTCGCAAATAAGCTGATATTCAATAAATTCATCGGATTTTCATTAGTTGATGTAAAAGCATAAACATTTGCAGTAGAAAATGGGTACCCACTATCCGCAATGGTTTCCATATTTATGGGGAAGTCGCTCGAAACAACTCCTACAACTTGGCTTTTTAACGACCGATATAATGAACCTCCTGAAGAAAGAGCACTTGTAAGCGTAGGGTTTACATTCGTTGTCCAATAAGGCATTCTAGGCCACCATGTTAATCCCGTCAAACATAGAAAAAACACCATGATAAATGATGTCGAGCGTGTTTTTTGTCTCTTCGAAATTACATCCTCTGCCCCAATCAATAAAATGAGTACTATGCCAATCTCGGAGTACATCATCAATCTTCCTGGAAGAATATCTTTAAGTATAGGTAGCCCTTGAAAAATAATCCATGGCAACATGATCTTCGACGTGTTTCCAAGTATATGAAGATATGGTCCGAACGAGAAAATAGCGATAATCAATACTAATGTAAACACGACTTTTGTCACTGAACGACTCCACGTTCTCTGGACAGACCATACAAAAAGAATTATTGCAGGGATTCCAATATATCCATCGTTTTCTGAGTAATTCCCCGAAAAAAATTGTGTAACAAATGTAGTAGTATGCGAGTGAATTAAATATACAGGAGAGGGTATAATCAGGCTTAATAAGTCCGTCACGTAAATATTCGGAGACTGAACTGATAATCCTAAAGGCGGGCGATATGGTCCAAACAAATATTCTACGATTCCCGGTATCGCTAGTCCTAGTAACACAGAAATCCCGTAGATAACGCTTTGTCGAGGAATTTTTTTCATATATCCATTAAATTTATTGCGTGTAATTAAAATACTTACTATCAATAAAAGCGCTGATACCATCAAAAACGTTACAAATATCTCTAACGATGTGTAAAACTCTATTGCTAGTAGAACACCTATAACTACTCCATTCAATTTCGGCCTTATAGTTCCTTTTGTTACGATATGAACTACCATGTACAAAACGACCCAGAGCGGCGACGTCAGCACAAGATTTAGGTGTCCCATATCTTGCGCCATATAATATGGCAAAATAGCAATAAGAACTGCTCCTGCAACAGCTAGGAAACGTGATATTCCCAGATCTCTAAATATTAACTCAGAAAAAACAGAAGTTGCAATGAAATTTAATAAAAATAACAAGTTATATACTAGCACCAAATTTGTAACGAGCGCTATTGGACCAAAAATAGCAGACTCTGCAATAAGAGATGTGTTTGCCATTAAATTAATTCCGTTCGGATAATTCATCGAAGTTGAAACAAAAGGATTTCGCCCTTGTAACAAAGAATTCCAGAAGTGCCCTAAATACCACATAAATTGCTGGGCATCGCCAGGTTGTCCAATATATGTAGTTAATGGGTGTAGAGTTACGTCCCCCATAAAAATCAATGCAATTAATATATATAAAAATATGCTTAAACTTTTTTTATTAAGAATGGTTTTCACAATAAACCAACCTACTTTCATCATCTATTATATATTATACAATCATTCTTTAAGAAAATCGAATCGCGTTAAACCAATATCAAACGTTTGGATTTCTTTTATTGTATAGTAAAAATGATTGTTCATTTTAATCTCTACTAATTTTTTCACCTGTAAACGAAAAAGGTGATTTGATCCTGGGAATCCATAACACTACACAAAGATAATTTTATTTTTTATATCACAGAGAATTTAATCTCTGCCAATAAGACGTTCTATGGTTTACTTTCTATTGCTCATTAAAAACTCAACCATAGATCCCTCAGTGTCTCCTTTAACGTATAGTGAGGTGTCCATTCTCCTAAACTTCTCAAGTACGTATCATCACCTACAATTTTGTCAGGCTCCCCTCTAACAAGAGTATCACTTTGAATATATTTAATCGCTTGTTCCAATCTCGTTTCTTGCGCAAGAATCTCTGCCATCTCACGTACAGATATTCCGATTCCCGAACACACATTGACAACCGACCCTGTAGCCGCAGACTCCATAATGAGGATATACGCTCGAACCACGTCGCGCACATCCATAAAATCACGAATTGCATCCATGCGACCTACAGAAATCCGCAACTCACCATTACCCTGATTCACAATCTCTTTCTTGATACGTGCAGCCAGATCGGGACATAAGAAACCAGCCTGTTGTCCCGGCCCTGTGTGATTAAAAGGTCGAGCAATCTTTAAGTTCAGCCCTTTGGAAAGAAGCGTCCATAAATGCGCCTCTGCACTGGCCTTGCTTGCACCGTACAGAGATGTCGGTCTTGGAGTATCCGTTTCTTTAAATCGGAAATCATCTCCAGAAAGACTCCCATAAACGGAAGCGGAACTCACAAAAAGAAATGCGCATTCATCTCCACATTCCCTTTGCACGACCTCAGCCCATCGATAGGCTCCCAACACATTAGCATGATAATACGACTCAGCCGAAACCCCATGTGTTACTGCAATGCCTGCAAGATGATAAACCTCATCAGGTTGATATCTAACTACAATTTCTCGAAATCCATCGGTTTCCGACAAATCCGCATGTTCATGGATAAGATCCTCACGCACCGAAAAGGATCTGCCCTGATTTAAGTGTGGTCCAGAAACTGCAACCACTTGATTTCCCTTTTCTACCAATGCATCAACCAAATGGCGACCAACAAAGCCATTTGCGCCAGTTACGATCGATACAATCTTTTTTTGATTCATCATGCCCCATGTCGCTTCAAATCGGCTTCAATCATCATACGTGACAGTTCTTCAACGTTGGTCTTTGCCTTCCAACCTAAGATGTCTCGCGCTTTTGAGGCGTCACCAATGAGCAAATCAACCTCTGCTGGACGTTCAAAAGCAGAAGAAGTGTCAACATAAGAATTCCAGTCCTTTATCCCCGCAGCGCGGAAGGACATCTCTACAAAATCTTGCACCGCATAAGTATCACCTGTTGCAATGACAAAATCATCAGGCTTGTCCTGTTGCAGCATAAGCCACATCGCTTCGACATACTCTTTGGCATAACCCCAGTCACGCTTTGCATCAAGATTGCCAAGTGTAATTTTGTCCGCTTTACCTGTTCTAATTTTCGCGACACCATCCGTAATTTTCCGCGTCACAAATTCAATTCCTCTAAGCGGCGATTCATGATTAAAGAGAATCCCAGAGCACGCAAACATATTGTAGGACTCACGATAGTTTGTGGTCATCCAATGACCATAAAGCTTTGCCACTCCATAGGGACTGCGTGGATAAAATGGTGTATTCTCCGTTTGCGGGATCGTCTGAACTTTGCCAAACATCTCACTTGTGCTTGCCTGGTAAAAACGGGCAGAGGGACACGCATTACGGATCGCTTCAAGTAAGTGTGTAACTCCCATTCCGGTTACTTGCCCTGTCATGATAGGCTGATCAAACGATACTTTCACAAAACTCTGCGCTGCCAAATTGTAAATCTCATGAGGCTGATATAACTTTAACACGCGAATCATTCCAGAGAGATCTTCGAGATCCATGCAAACCAGTTCAACCTTTGATTCAATTCCCAGATAGCTTATTCTCCATGTATCGATCCCGCTCGTGCGACGATACGTACCAATAACGCGGTATCCCTTACCAAGAAGCAATTTTGCAAGGTATGCACCATCTTGTCCAGTAATTCCAGTAATCAACGCTGTTTTCATAAGTATCCCCTTAATTTAAAGCTCTAAAAAATAATCGCCCAATCATTTTAAGCATACTGCTTTGTAAACGAAATACTTAGAAACCCAATAAGTATAACGCTATTCAAGTAAGATATCCAACATATTTTTTGCGGCTTCCTTCCATGTCAACCAATGCATATCGTCTGATTTTGGTTGCATATCCTGATCATACAACTTTATCCAGTCCTTAATCGCAGAAGCAAGATCAATAGGATCTTTACCATGAAAGTAAAATGCGTGCTCCCCCGCCACTTCACGGAAGACTGGGATATCTCTCGCAATTATCGGCAGCTTGTGTTGCGCAGCTTCAATAAGCGGAAGTCCAAATCCCTCCCCCTCACTTGCTGCTATAAGACAATTAGAAGAAGCATAGATTTTTTCAAGATATTCATCGCTAATTCCCTCAAGCCATAAAAGTCTTCTATTAAGTTCGGGGTGCTTACGTATCTTTTCAATTAACGTCTCAACCATCCAACCTTGTTTTCCTACGATAATTAGATTCACATCCATATCTTCAGTCCAGAGCCGTTCAAACGCCAAAACAGTCTGCATATATCCTTTTCTCGGCTCAACGGTTCCTACCATCAGAAAACTTACCCGTCTAGAAATATCAGTTAGATGTTGATCAGCATTATCCGGCACTCCCTTAGAGGGGATAGAGTTTTCAACATCCGCTCCTAGATGAGACCATGTTATTTTGTAGGGCCGTAAACGATCAGTTCCATTAGCATGCAACCATGTTTTTAATTCATCAGCCACAGCTGATGAAATGCATATTGCGCCATCAAATTGCGAGATAGTTTTTAACCAAGTCTCATGCGCAACATCAGCACCACGCGGAAATGCATGCTGCATAAGAATAGGAAGCAAATCATAAACCACAAAATAAGTTCGGACACCATTATGATGAATATGTTTAAGAAATTTTTCTTGAGCTGAAACAACATATTGTTGCAAATCAAGACCAATAAATACATCACCAACATGAAATTCAATTAATTCATCAGAGATGATATCAGATGAACAGCCAAGAAAATTTAAAGTAAAATGACGCGCATAACGGTAGCCAGGATGTTCTGTAGTTGCATAAACCGGTTCGATACGGTAGTTCATAGGAGGATCAAAAATTAATTCTTTTAAAATCCCTCTCACAACACGTTCGATCCCCGTCTTTAAGTCATTAATAACAAGAGCAGAGATATCTACCAAAATTTGACGGTTAGATGCACTATACGAATGATTCTGAGAGATGGCATTCGCTAACACAAAATAATCATTGTCATCAGGATCATAGTCTCTTAAATTAGAACTCGCTTTAATTATACCTTGAATCCCGACCGCTGCTTTTAGTTGTGAATTTTCAATAGTCTCAGAGTATTGTCTTGCAATGACTCTTGGTAAATGTCGCATATAAATGATCTCTTGTACTCGTTTACCCATCTCCCTACGTTGTTCACTATTCAACCAAAGTGTTTCTAACGCATCTTGAAGTTGAACGTTTTCGAATTCATCCGATAATTTATATAATGGTCCATCAGGTAAATCTGCCATGCTTCCATTCGCATTGATAATTGTGGGAATACCATGAGCCATACAATCAAGAACTGTTCCTGATGTCTCTCCACGTGAAAGAGTGCGTAGTTGAACAGCAATATCAGAGGCTGCTAGGTAGTTTTGGAAGGTTTTAGTATCTACCCAACCTGTGATGTGAATTCGAGTATTTAACCCACTTTCTCGAATGTTTTTTATAAGCTCTTCCCCATATCCACCTCCGTGGTTTTCGCCAACGAAAATAAGTATGCATTTTTCATCATCAGCCAAACGTGAATTTAGCCATGATTGAAGTAGTCGATGGTTAAGTTTAGTTGGATCTAATAAACCAAAACTGCTAATAACAAAATCATCCTCGTTCAGTGATAACTTTCTTCTCGCCTTAGTACGCTCAACACCATGCTTCGGTGCTCGCAGATGAGGAATAACCACCCAATTATCAAGATCAAGTTGATAATACCATTTTTGTGCTAGGCGTCGAGAAAAATCCGAATGAACAATAATACTCTGCGCACGTTGTATAACACTAAGATTACATGGGTATTTCATAATAATCTGATTTAAATCAGATGATGACGCATGCTCTTGAATAGCTTTATATCCGTGTGAATAATAAAGCTCTTTCAACCACCTTGGATCACTGAGATAGTTTTCTCCAAAATGTTTGTAGATGCCCGAGAGGAAAAAATCATGCAGCACTACGACTCCTGGTATTTCATTTAACAATGAAAGCATATACTGATGAAATGGCGAATTTCCAAAATGATAAAGTACTCGATCATATTTTTTTGCATGAGTTAGAAACCAGTCAGAATTTCGGATCGGACAGTTCGCTATAATCCAAGGATCAGAAACAGTCTCTTGGTCAACAATAACTTCAATTTCATAATATCGAGCAAGTTCAGGCAGGAGTTCTGCACTGTAATCGCTGATTCCCGATCGCACAGGCGGAAGAGGAGAAATGTATGCTAGTTTCGGACGACGCGAAAAACGTTTCAGAGCAAACTCTTTATTACAGTTCTTTTCACTTATTGATTCCATAGCTTGTATCGCACGTTTTGCACTCAAGTCCCAAGAGAATTTTTCTGCCTGTTTTACACTATGTCGTTGCAGCTCAATAAGAAATTCTTCATCTGTTAAAACTTGTTCCAGTTTATCTGTTATTGATCGATCATCCTTCGGATCAAACAGAGCATCTTTTCTGTCAATGATCTCTGGTACGCTAGATGTATTCGATCCAATAACTGCCGCTCCACATGACATCGCCTCAAGCACAGGCAATCCAAAACCTTCATGCCATGACGGAAAAACGAATGCCTTACATAAATTATATAAGTTAATTAGATCCTCATCAGGCACATAACCAGTCAGTACCAATTCTTTCGATCCCATTCCGAATTTTTTAGCAACTGACACCAATCGCTCTCGATCTACAGGTTGAATAGTACATACGATCACCAATTGGTGTTCTCTACGTAAGTATTTGGGTAATTGAGCGTATGCGCGAATCAAACCCTCTATGTTTTTGCGAGGCTCAATCGCCGCGCCTGTATACATCACAAAGGAATGCGATATTCCATACTGATTTAGAAGACGTTCCCTATCTGATGGCTCTAACGTTAGACGTTTAAATTCAGTATCTACCGCAGCTGAAATATTCACAGTTGAATCAGAGGCTATTCCCAAATATTGGATCGCCTCTTGACGTGAAGATTCGGAGATAGATAACAAAAGGTCCGCGCGTCGAAGATGACCAATTTTTTGTTCATACCAAAGCTCATATTCAGGACTTTTAAGATAAAGTTCTCGATAAATTAGAGGAATTAAATCATACAGAATGACCGCAGTTGGAATTGAATTGTTAAAAGAACCAATGCTAGTAACCGCATCATCGCCTAGCCCTTCGAATAAGCTTGTTATAAGAATAATATCTGGCTTTAAGCTAGCAAAAAAGGATTCTCTTAACAATTCAGCAGTTCTGCGACGCCACGAAGAATCGGATGCCAAATAATATACTGGTCCAACAGCCTGCCATACTCTAATATTTTCTTGCGAAAGCAACCTATCGAATGTTGAACGAATGAACTCTATCGTGTCAGGAAACAATCCATTCAGAGCAAGAATAACTTCATGATCTCCCTTATTTTCGACAAGAGCCTTGATAAGAGATAATGTCAATCTTCCAATCCCACGGTGACGACTAGCGCTTTGCGCCCCTTGCATATCAATTACAATCCTCATGATTTTTACTCCTTATTTTTTTCGATTGAGGCTTTAAGATCTTTATAGATCTTTCTTGCACTGGAATTAAGATTTTCTATTGAATGATTTGATTGATGAACAGTTCCAACTCCACTGTAATATCGCTGATCGTCCCCTACTCTTTTTAAACGTTCTTTTAAACTAGGAAAGCGTGTCAGAAAACGCAGTGCAAGAGCCTTTAGTTTATAATTACTTTGGATTTTACGCTTTAACGCTATCAAAGTAATACGCAAAATACGTCTCGGACGGCTAGAAGGAGCAAATGTTATCCACGCAATGCTGCCTCGCACAAACCATCTTGCTGCTTTACCTGCTAACCGTAAAGGATACGTGGTTTTCCATGAATGACTGTTTACGACCATAGAATAATGGTGCCAAGCATTTTGGACATCAGCTTCCATTTGTTTCATACGATTCTCTAACTCTTTCGATCTCACTTCAAAATACGATGCGCGTGATTCGGCTTCAAGTGTTCTCGTTTCAGCACGTTCGATTTTTAATAATGCTTCACTCGCTTGTGCTTCGAACTTCTCTGCTCGTAAAAACGCTTCTTTCGCACTTGTTTCAGCCCGTTCCATTCGTAATTCCGCATCAATCAATTTATTTTCGATACGTTCAGCGTTAATCTGGGCTTTAATTACCCAATCAACAGCCTCACGTGTGAAAGAACTAGCTTCCTGAGTTTTTGTTTCTATATGTGCAAGACGTTGTTCAAATTTCTCAGTTAAAGATTCCAAGGTGATCCCGTATTCTTGACTAAAATATCCATCAAATCGATTTAAAACTTCGTACGAAGCTTTTTTTTGCGCTATCATTGAATAGTCCGGGCTAACACCATCGATCACATCAAGTAACGCTACAGAAGATTTTTCATGAATCTCTTTCGATTCCTGCAAACGAAGGATTTTCACTCTAGAAAAACCAAAATACTCCGCAAGAAAAACCAGCAACTGTTGCGGTATAGGACGTTGATGCGTCGGGTCAAGATAAAAATTGGCTGTGGCAACCTTGATATTCTCTGGATTGGGTGTTTCAAGAATGAGTAACCCACCTGGTTTTAAAACGCGAACTGCCTCACAAACCAGATCACTTAATACATCAAATGGTAGATGTTCAGCAATATGAAATCCAGAAACAATGAGCTGACTTTCATCAGAAAGTTCTCTTAATGCGGTTAGCGCATCTTTCTCAAATACAGTCAATCCACGCTCTACACAGGCTTCTAACATCCCGCGATCCAAATCAACGCCAACTGCCTGAAAGCCATTTTTCTTCAATAATTCAAGCCATTCTCCGCGGCCACACCCCAGATCCATCACTTGGCGCTCACTATAAACATCAAGTAATGGAAGAATCCATGGAATATACACTTGTAACCTCGACGTAATGAGTTCACGTGAGCCTCGATGTTTATCTTCAAACGCTCGATATAAGCGAACCTCATTTTTATTATGCATTCTTACCCTCAATTCTCATCCTATCGTTTTTCTTCAATATCGGCTTAATAACTAAGACTTAAAAATTGTGCTCACCCCACATGCAGTCAAGAATCAATCGATAGCGCCCATTCATGTGGCACCCTACACAATCCAACATCGTTAATATCAGAGTAAACCTGGATCTGAGTGGCTCTTCTCCAATAATCATGCGCTTGTGTATCTGCGGCACTGCATGCGACATCAATCCAATAGGAACCGGGCAACAAACAGAAATCTGTGGAATGAAATGTAATTGATCCGCTACCTTGAACTAAGGATATCGTATCATATCGATCCAATCGCGTGTTTGTCCCATAACATTGCACATCGTCTGCCGTGAAAATTCCTATACCAAAGTCAACATCACTCACCGCCTGCTTGACGCTGAATCGAATGGTTATATCCAGCGGTTCGCCGCATTGCACTAGACCCTGCCCAGCACTTGATGTAACGACGACTTCATCAATCGACACGTCCCCCGTACCCCAACGATGTCCAGCATCAGTTGCTTCACTAGAGACCCTATCGTTTATCGAACGTATCTCTTCAGATATCTCGCTAGTATCCGAACGCTCAAAGGACATCGCATTTGATCCTTCGTTGGACGCTTTGAATACAGTGGCTAAATACGATTGGATGCAGTTAATTGGTTTGCCTTCCATTTTAACACGCGAATCATGCATCCATACGACTCGATCGCAAAATCGCTCAACTGCTGCAGTATCGTGAGTGACGATAATGATCGTTGTGTCTCTCGCCCTAAGCGTTCTTAATCGATTCATGCACTTCGCCTGAAATGCGGCGTCACCTACAGCCAGAATTTCATCAATCAGGATGATTTCTGGGTCGACAGCAACCGCAACTGAAAATGCGAGTCGCATATACATCCCCGAAGAATAGCTCCGAACAGGTTCGTCAATAAAATCCCCGAGTTCTGAGAAATCGATGATCTCATCAAATTTATCCCGAATTTCTTTTCGCGACAAACCTAAAAGCGCACCGTTCATAAATACATTTTCTCTGCCTGAAAAATCCGGATGAAACCCAGCGCCCAATTCCAGAAGACTTGAAACACGTCCGCGTACATCCACAGAACCAGAGTCAGGATACAAAATTTTGCTCATGAGTTTGAGGAGTGTACTCTTCCCAGATCCATTAACGCCGATTAAACCCAAAGATTCGCCTCTCGTGACTTCTAAACTGACATCACGCAAAGCCACAAAATCCCGATACTTTGCACGCCCCGCATAAAGCACACGCTCTTTGAGCGTACTGTTTCTCTCCGTATGAACGCGAAAACTTTTGGATACATTTTGGACTCGAATCACTTTTTCGGTATTAACCATAATCCAATTTATACCTCCTCAGCAAAACGGCGATTCAGTCGCGTAAAGAGCCACCAACCAAAAATTAACACAACAACCGATATTCCATATCCATAAAGAAACAGCTTCCAGTGCGGACTTTCATTGTAATACAGTGTTGATTGAAAGGATAAGACAACGTCAGACATTGGATTTAATTTAAACAACTGAGCAATACCTGGAGATAATATTTTAAGAGAATAGATGACAGGTGTGAGATAAAACCATAACATCAAAAAGATTCCAAGCATATGTTCAATATCTCGCAAGTATACGGTGAGCGAAGATAACAGCAAAGCTAACCCTACAGTAAAAATCGTCTCCATCAATAAAATGAGAGGGACATATAGCCAATTCATAGTTGGGTAATATCCGTTGATGAATAAAAAAGGCACCAAAATGGCGAGGGATAACAAATAGTTGATGACACTGCCTCCCACAACAGAAAGCGGGAGAATCTCTCTTGGAAAATAAATCTTCTTTACAAGTGACCCTTGCCTCACGATCACGCTTGCAGAAGATTGAATTCCCGTGGCGAACAAATTCCATGCCAAAAGTCCAATAAACATAAAAAGAGCATAGTGAGGCATCGTAACCTTCATAATCCTCGAAAAGATAAACGTGTAAACCATTAACGTAAGAAGTGGATTGATAAATGTCCAAAGAAATCCTAAAAAAAGAACCGCGATAACGCGTACGCAACTCAGATAAGATCATGCTCCATAACATTTCCCTATACTTCCATAATTCAACCAAGCGAGCGTACACAAAAGCACATCCTTGTTTTATCATTCAAAGCGTTTCGCAAAATTAAATCTGAAATGGATTACCGCGCATTATGATTTGTTACTACTCTTTGCAGCAAACCAAGTGTATTTTTTGCAACAGCATCCCAAGACATCATTTCTGCCCTTATCTTCGCACGAAAAGCGAGTTCGGAATTACGTCCATCCCTATACAAGTGAGCAATTTGCAATGCAATATCTTCTATCTGGTATGGATTCGCATAGAGTCCACAATCTCCAACCACTTCTGGAAGAGAACTCGAATTCGAAACGAGCACAGGTGTACCATACCTCATCGCTTCAAGCGGGGGCAAGCCAAACCCTTCATAGAGCGACATATAGATAAATCCAACTGCATTGCGATAGAGAACACCCAAAATTGCGTCAGATACATATCCCAAATAGCGAACAGACTCGTCCAAATCGTGCTGGATCTTCTCAGATGTTCCTCCCCAACCACTTGCCCCTACAACCACAAGCAAAGGCTCTGAGCCGTCTTCAAACCGTTGTTCATTCAGGAATCGTTTAAATGCCTGAATAACACGCGTTAGGTTTTTCCGTGGTTCAAGCGTACCCACGGTAAGGAGATAGGGTTTTTGATTCAATCCCAGAGATTCAATCGCACGTTTGTCCGACACATCTTGTGAGGATTGGTCCAATCGTTCAGATACGCCCAGAGGAATCACATCGATTTTGTCGGATTCCAGATGCAGATAAGATACAAGATCCTGTTTGGTATGCTCTGAATCCGCAATAACATGATCGCATTTTCTCACATACCACTCCATGCCGTATCGGTTATGCAGATAGGTTACACGCTTCATTGTCTTCGGAAAAACTCGATAGACCATGTCATGCACTGTCAAAACAGAAGGGACTCCAAACGGAAAAACAGGCATTGCATAGTTCGGCCCCCAATAAACATCGACGTGATCCTTGCGAAGTTGGATCGGCAAGATCGTGTGCATCCACACCTCAGGCGGTTCAAAAAGAAAGACACGCTTGCAAATGCGAACATTCGATCGAGCAAGTTGAGGAGGGATCTCAAAATGACGAGCGCTATAGAGAAAGAGTTCATGGGGGATTTCACTTTTACCCCATTGGTTCAAGATTTCCCAAAGGTAATATCCGATACCCGTTTTTTCCTTCGATAACGGACGACAATCAATGCCAATACGCAAAGCAGTAACCCCCATACCACCTGCATAACCCGCAGTTCATTCGACCCGCATGTTGATCGCATCACGTATCTCGGCATGAAACATCTCTGGTGAAAATCGAGTGGAATGATTTCGAATAAATTCCACATCATATGTCGATTGCTCCAATTCAATTAATGCGTCCACCAAAGCATCGACCGATTGCTCTTGAAAGAGGATGCCCGTTTTCCCGTGAATAACGGTGTCCTCTGCCCCACCCTTTGCGTAGGCCACGACTGGTTTTCCATAGCGTTGAACTTCCACGACGGTCAGTCCGAAGTCTTCTTCTCCAGGAAAGATAAATCCGAAACAATGCTTGTAGAGCGCCTTTGCATCCTCATCAGAGAACGCAGTGATAAAGTGAATCCACGGGCTTGCCTCTGCTTGCAGACGTTCCAGTTCTGGCCCATTCCCTGCAACAACGAGATGCCGCTGCATGCGTTCACACGCTTTGATCGCGAGATCCACGCGCTTGTACGGAACAAGTCGTCCCAGTGACAAATAATAAGGTTCCCCTTGAAGATCTGGGAGTAGCGATTTGATTGAGCCAATTGGTTCAGTGGGAATCAAACCTACAGGCGGATAAATCACGATTGAACTTCTCCCATAATACTTCTTGATGCGCTCGGAAACAGCGCGACTGCACGCAATATAGTGATCGACCTTTTGCGAATGATGATAATCCCAGAATCTCATGAAAGCCATGAGTATCGTCATCGCCACTTTCGCAATCGGCGAGCGCAGGCTCTCGTAATACTCTTGAAAACCACTCCAGGCATAGCGCATCGGTGTATAACAGTAACTAATGTGTAAAGCTCCTCGCTTTGCGCGGACACCGTTGGCGCAAGCGTGACTGCTCGTGATGATCAGATCGTACTCTTTCATATCCAAAAGCGAATAGGCGAGTGGCATTAGAAAAAGATAGGCTTGATACCTTTTTACAGAAAACGGAAGATGCTGAAGAAACGTCGTGCGAATGTCGCGTGCCGCGAGTTCCTCAGGCAACTGTGAGCGATCTAGCACAGACACATAGATTGTTGCGTCAGGAAAGATTCTTGCAAGTTCAAGCAACACCTTTTCAGATCCACGAAAATTGACCAGCCATTCGTGGACAATCGCAACCTTCACCGCGTTGACTGCACCTCCCAAATACGTTCCACGTTTAATCACCTACATCACATCGCAGGCACCTTCTACCTACGAAAACTCGTTCTCAGCGCTCCGTGTCCTCACCCTCCCTCCCCGCGGCGCGCGTTTCTGAGCATGCGGCGTTTTTCCTGGCGATGCGTCCGCTGCGACCACAGGAGCGAGGCGATCTGCCACGCCACGTTCGGGCGCGTCACAAGCAGGCGCAAAAAGCGCGCAAACTCGACGAATTGGGCGACCCAAAACCCGAACGAGCGCGGCGAAACGTATACCCACACCATAGAAAGCTGATTCGCAAACGAGTGTGACTGCGCACGTGCGCTCGGGCGCTTCCCCGCAATCCAGCCACGCGCGTGTTTGGCCACCGCCTTTGGCGCATACAAAAACGAAAATCCGTTGAGCGAACCGCGCCAGCAGAGATCGACGTCCTCCTTGTAGAGAAAAAACGTCTCGTCAAGCACATACCCCGCCGCGTGATGCATCGCGTTTAAAAAGGACGCCGTGTAGAGCGCGGCGGCGCCGCACACGCCAAACACAACGTGTGCTGCGTCATACTGCCCAGCGTCCCGTCGCTCTGAGCCGCGATCGCGCACGTGATAGAAAGCCTCCATGACAAGCCCCGTGCTGTCAATCGTCACGCCATTCTCCCGCAACAGTTTCCCTGTAACCCCGCCGGTACGCTCCCCTTTTCTGTCGTGCAGCGCCGCAAGGCAGTGTTCGAGATACGTCGCGCGCAACAGCACGTCTGGGTTTAGCGTCAGCACGTGGGTCATTTGCGCGTCAAGCGCGCGCGTAAACCCGAGGTTGTGCGCCACCGCATAGCCGAGATTGTGCGGCAGGATATGCACGACAATGCGCGGGTGCCTGACTACATACGCTTCTGCGATCGCGACACTCGCGTCGGTCGACGCGTTGTCAAGGATCAGCACACACGCAGGCGCGACCGTTTGCGCGAGCACCGCGTCAAGACACGCGGCGAGTCCGTCCGCACTCTCGTGCGTGACGATCTGCACCTGCACACGGGGGAGATGAACCTTTCCCCCTCCCACGTGGGGTTCGTCCGGCGCGAAGCGTTGCACCGCACCCGCCGCGTCGCGTTTCGCCTCAATACGCATTGCGATTTCTAAACCCGTGCACCACGGTGCGCAGGACGATCAGCATGTCCATCTGAAACGACCAGTTCTCGATGTAGCGCAGGTCATACTCAATGCGCTCCTCAATGCTTGTGTCGCCGCGCAGCCCGTGGATCTGCGCCCAGCCGGTGATGCCTGGGCGAATGCGGTGCTTGACCATGTAGCGCGGAATGTCCTCCTGGAACTGCTCTACGTAGTTCGGACGCTCGGGGCGCGGGCCAATCACGCTCATGTCGCCGCGCAGGACGTTAAAGAACTGCGGCAACTCGTCAAGGCTCATCCGCCGCATGAAGCGCCCTACCTTCGTGCGGCGTGGATCGTCTGCCACCGTCCAGCCGTCCTGATCCGCATCGTGCAACACCATCGTGCGAAACTTGTACATCGTAAACGGTCTGCGGTTTTTCCCGAGCCGCGTTTGCCTGTAAATGATCGGGCCGGGCGACGAGAGACGCACAAGCACGGCGAGCAGCGCAAAAAACGGGCTCAGCACGATGAGCACAAGCAGCGAGAAAACGAGGTCAAAGCCGCGTTTGAGCGCGAGGTTGACCACCTCGTCAAGCGGCGTATAGCGCGTATCGACGATCGGCAACCCCGCGAACTCTTCAAAGCGCGGGCGGCTTGGCAGCACGTCGACAAAATCCGGGATAAGCAGCGTGTGTACACCATAGTACTCGGCGATCTGCACCGCGTCGCGCAACACGCCCATCGCGTAGTACGGCACGGTGAGCACGATGTGATCGACGATGTGCCGCTGGAGAATCGCGCTTAGCTCCGCCGAACTGCCGAGACACGTAATGTTCTGCCGCTCAAAAAACGCGCGCTGCGCGAGATCCTCAAACATACCATCGTCCACCGTCGCCGCCATCTCGCGATCGACCCGCCCGTCATCCGCGATCACGCCGCCGAGGATCTCGTAGCCAAACTCCGGATGCCGCCGAACGTGCGCCAGGAAACGCTCAGTGGCGCGCGTCGCCCCGATGATGAGGATATACTTGCGGTTGAAGCCGCGTGCGCGAAACGACTGCAGGATGCGGCGGGTCGCCAGGCGCGTCCCGATCGTAAAGAGGTAGGTGAGGGTCACAAAAAAAACGATGACCGCCCGCGAATACGGTTCCTTGCTCAAATACAGCACACTCATCGCCGTCAGCGCCATCATGGCAACGCTCACCAGCAACTGCGCAGCCACGCGGCGCATCGCGCGGTTTCTCGTGACACCGTACAGGCCCGTGAGTGCCGCGACCGCGAGAAACGCAGGAAGCGCCACGTAGAGGATCTTCAGGTAATCGCTCAGCGGAAGCGCGCCGTACCTCGGAAGGAGCGTTGTCTCAAAGCGTACGGCCCACGCCAGGAGAAAGGCGATCACGACGGCGATCGCATCATTCATCATATACAGCCTGCCAATCCATGCCTGATGCCTGCGCAGCATGATCTGCCCTCCTCCTTAGCGGTCCGCGTTTATAAATTGATACTCCTGAAGCGCGCCCGGTTCTTTTTTCATCTCTTGCATCGTCACGTTTCGCAGAACACTCTGCTTCAAGCCTGCCTCGTCAATCGCCATCGCGGTCAGGTACAGATTGACCGCAGGCTGGTCGCGGTTGGCGGTCAAAAATGGATTGAGCGTGCTCTCCGACGCTTTGTACTGGCCCAGTAGCGCCAGTGCCAGCCCCTCGTACACCTGCACCGTCGCGTTCTCGGCGAGCGGGATCTCCGCTGGGAAGAGTGCCGGATCGCTCACCTTCGCCTCTGCGTTTATCGTCCGAAAGAGTTGCGTGACCCCTTGCAGGCCTTGCTTTGCGCCCGCCGGGTCGGTCTTTAGCGCGCGCGCCGACACGAACAGCTTGATCGCCATCGCGTTCTCGTACGCCGCCTGATTGAAACGTCCGACGCCAATCGCCGCGTGCGACCAGTTCAGCGCATCCGTATAATCGCCCATCTGATACGCCAGCACGGCGCATTGTGTGAGCATGCTCGGGTCCCACGCACCCGTCGCAGCGGCTACGCGCAGCGCGGCGAGCGCCTGTCCGCCGTATGCCTGCCCCTGCCCGTACTGCAGCATCTGGTAGTCAAACTTGGCAAGCGTAAACTCGGCGTTGTCATCGTACGGTGTGAGCGCAGTGCTCGTCTGCACCTCCGCCAGGTTCGCCTTGCTCACGTAGCCAGGCGTTGTCATCATGCCAAACGCCACCTGCGAACCTGACATCATCCCGCCAAAGACAAAAAACACGAGCAGTGCGACGGTGATTGCATACGACTGCATGCGTCGCTGTCTGGCCATCCGCTGCGCGCGCAAAGGGGCAAGCGGCGTTTGCGCGATCTTCGCTCCCTCTTGCGCGAGACGCGCCGTTCCGGCGAGGCCAAGCATCATCCAAAAGAGCACCTCGTAGTACGCGTATGAAAAGTCGAAATCGAGAAATGCGTGTGTGAGCAGGATCAGCGCCGCGATGAGAAAACCAAGCGCGCTCATCTTCTCGCGCAGGTTCTCCGCCGCGCGCAGCACGCGGATCGTTTGCGCGATGCCAAGGCTTATCGAGACCCCAAACAGGAGAAGTTGCACGACACCGCCGTCGAGCAGTTGATCAAACAGGACACTGTGCACCTGTTTCGACCAGTAGGGCAGCGTCTGATACGCCTGGAAGTGGCTCATCCACGCGTTGCCGCCCGCGCCAAAAAGCGGAGCTGCGAGCCACATGGCAAGTGCGTTCTTATAATAGTAGAAGCGCTCTTGCAAACTGACGCTGTGAAACGAGATCGCGTGCAGGCGCTGCAGGATCGAGGCGCTGCCGTGGCCGCTCAGGTGGTGGCGCAGGAGGTACCCGCCGAGCAGAAGCAGCGCGACAAGGCCGATCCCTACACCGCGCGACGCGCGCACGTCCATCCGCTCAAACACCCACGGGCGAAGAAAGCGCTCGGCGAGAAACGAACCGACAAGCAGCAGGGCGAGCGCGATCACGACGTCTTTGGCGTGACCGCTTTGCAGCGCTTTGACCGTGACGTAGCCACTCGCGAGTCCGAGCAGCGTGAGCGCTACGTCATACCACACGACGCGCTTGCGCTTGAACAGCGCGGCGCGCGAGATAAAGAGCGCGAGGAGCACGAACGGCGTGTACACCCACACGACGCGCGAATACGTGCCGACAACCGCCGCGAGGCCTGTCGTAAAAGCGAGCGTGCCGACAAAATTCCAGACGGTGCAGCGCGCGCCGCGGTATCCCGCCGTCAGCCCGAGCGCCGCGATCGCAAGCGCGACGGCCCCATACGTGTTGTGGTACTGAAAGACAGATGCGAGCAGGTGGCTCCCGTACACCGCGTTGTTGGCGCTCCACCAAGAGACCGCCGCACCCATGCCAAACACGTAGAGGATGGGGTTTAGCAGGAGCAAAAGCAGCACAAGAACGTTTCGCACCGCATAGCCATAGCGCTGCGCCACAACGAACACCGCCGCACCCGCCGCCGCCGTCAGCGTCACTTGTAGCGACAGCACGACGGACGTCGCCCAGAGGTTCGTGAGCATCGCATATGCCCCATACATCAGCACCCACAGCGCAGGGCGCGTCGGGTGCAGATCCAGATCGTCGCGAAACAGCGCGACGATTGCACCAAGCAGGAGCAGCGTGACCACGATCGTTGCAGATGGCGTAAAAAAGAGTCCGGCATACCAAGGTGTAACCACAAGAAAAAGTGCTAGGATTGTTAAGGTAGTAAGTGTGCGAAACCCGAGTGGCCCATCCGGCACGTCGAGCGCTTGACGAAACTTCATGCAGTGCCTCCTAGCAGTCTGTCGAAACTTGTAAAATCCCGTTAGGAGTATTGTAGGGTGCAATCGCGGGAATGACAAGGATGCGGAAGAAGAATCCATGTGGCTGACATCCAGGGGTATAACGAATACAGAGGCGGAGATGTAACTCAGGATGTCAGTCACTTCAAAAGTTGCAAACACAAGGGGTGTGAGAATGATGAACCAGAAAATACTCGACAAACGATATCGGATTTATGACATTGCAAAAAAATACGAAGCAAAAAATATTCGCATATTCGGATCTCAGCTACGAGGATCTGAACGACAAAATAGTGACATTGACTTGATTGTCGAATTCGGAGAACCCAACTTGCTTGATCGTATCCGTATGAAACACGACTTGGAAGAAGAATTGGGTATGTCAGTCGATCTACTGACAGACGATTCACTTCATCCTCTTCTAAGAGATGAAATTCTGAGTGAGGCCAAGCCACTATGAAGAACGACAAACTGTACTTGCATGACATTGTCGTCTCCATCGTCAAAAAAACGGACAGCTGATCCCATGTTTGAAGTTTTATTTGTGTTTTTTTCCACCGAAACCTTTATTAATCACCTTTTGCGGAATAACCTCATTTGGAAATTTACCCAGCGGTATATGAACGGGCAATGGCTTTTCTGCACTCTTTGGTTGCGACACGTTTTGACGCGACATGATCTACACCCTTTCTTCTACCCTATAGAGTACCACTACAGAAAATAATGTTGCAATCAGAAATAGCAGCGCCCAGTTAACACGTCTGCCTTTCTTCTCGATCACCTTCTTCGCTTAAAGGCGGACAATTTCTAGCGCCAGTACATTAAAGTCCATAAACCGATACTCCTAATTTAGAGAAATCGCGATCAAAAGATGCAATAAACAAATCCTCTATCTTAGCCGCTGCAGCAAGGTACGCGTCCGCAAAGTCAACATTGTGTTTTGAAAAGAGCTCAAGGGCATCATTAATGCGCCTAGCATCATCCACGATAATCCCTTTTAATGTGATCATTTTACTAATAACCGAAGCAATATCACTCTTTGAGAATGCATACACTCTACCGCTCAGTACAAAACAACATTCTGCAATAATTACCGAATCAAGCAACAATTGAACCTCTCCAGATGCAGCTTTAGAAATTAAATCACGCGCTGCAGGGGACATCGTATCATGATCTTTGAGAATAAATCGCAGAATCACATTCGTATCGAGAAGTATTTTCATGAATCCAGCCCTGATTTTTTCTGGAATTGGCGAGCGGCCAATTCATCATGCGTTATACGCCTTGCCTCATCTAAAGGAATGTACGAAATTTTTTCTTGATGAAGAGATCCATACACCTCATCAACGGTCGGTATGCGCAGAGGACGAATAACAATCTCACCCTTTTCATTCACTTGAAACAAGACTTGATCTCCGACATTCGCACCCACAGCTTCCCGAATTTCACTAGGTATCGTAATTTGAAACTTAGAGGTGATTTTTCCAATCCGCACGGACATCACCATCACTCCTTCCGAACGAGATGACTCCTTACAGTATACAACTTTTCATCGCTTCGCGTGAAGATTCTTACCATGTTAGAAAGCCAATTCATCATGACCCTGTGTCATCAATTTTTCACGGCCTTTTGAATACAGCGTCAAAATGGGCTCTCTTGGCGAACGTAATTCGGCTTCACAACGGTATTGTCGTAATTTCGATGGAAAATGTGCGTTGCCGCCGGAGAAACCGGAGGAATCAGCCAGGTCCAGTCGCCCGTAAGCTCGCGTCCCTCATCCATTTCGATCTGCTCAAATCGTTCAAACTGCTTTGCGGCCGTATGATGATCAACAATCGTCACGCCGCTCTCCTTAAAGGACTGCAGGACAGCAATGTTCAACTCGATGAGCGCCTTGTCCTTCCATAGAGAGGCGTCCGATTTTGTGTCAAGCCCCATGAGCGCCGCCACCTTCGGCAACCTATCGTAGCGCGTCACATCTGCAAAGTTACGAGCACCGATCTCCGTCTCCATGTACCAGCCATTAAATGGAGCCGCTGGGTAGCGCGTTCCCCCGATCTCTAAAGCCATGTCAGAAATCATGGGAACCGCGTACCACTTCAGTCCCAACGCTTCAAATTGAGGGAAATCTGAATGACGGATCTCAACTTCCAACACCATATCCTCAGGAATGGGAAACCACACGGGTTGTTCCCCATTGATTTGAACCACGAGGGGCAGAACATCAAACGGCGTCCGCTTGCCTCGCCATCCCAACGCTTCACAGACACGCGTAAACACAACGGAATGTGGATCACCAAGAATTCCACGCTCGGTCTCATAGCCTGCGTAACGGACAAGTTGGTGGTTCCAAATCCGCACACTTGGATGAAACACGGTAATTGTAGGACGTATCTTTCCTGCGTTTGTGGCAAACTCAATATGACGGTAAAGAGCCTGCACCACCTCGTCAGGTGTTCCCAGATGCCTCTCATCAAAAACGTTCAGTGACTTCCAAAACAGCCGCCCAATACAGCGATTGCTATTTCTCCACGCCATGCGCGCTCCGTGTTCCAGCTCTTCGTATGTAGGCGCGTACGTTGCTCTTTGCAGCCATTCCTCTTCAAATGCAGCTAACCTGCCGTCGGTTTCTTCAACACGCTTCCCAAGTTCGTTGAAGCACTCTAAAATAAATGCTCGTGCTTCGTCGTACAATCCCATGATAAATGCCCCTTCATTGGATGATTCCGCCATCGCGTCCCACCCGATCAGTGTACTCTATTTATAGGAATGGAGATGAAGGAGTGGTGCTGATGTTTGAATTAGCGGCCAAGGCATCCGATGTTCGACAGAACTTTTCTGAATATGTCGATACCGTCGTACATGATCAGCCTGTTTTTGTCGCGCGAAATCGTCACTTATTCGCGTGGTTCAACCCGGAACAACTGGCAACGTTGCTGGATGCAGTTACGTTTCATGCAGAACTGGAAAGAGATGAGAACGGGGAATACATTGCTATTTTCAATGCGATTGATGACATCGTGGTACGTGGAGAAACCCGCGAAGCGGCTCTACGGAATCTGGCTCAACTCATGCGAGAATACGCCGAGGAATATCTTACGACCAGCTTTAAGCTGTTTTTCAATGCACCGAACAGGCGCGGTCACTTCCCCTATGTTCTCAAAATCGCATTGCAAGCCAGTCTCGATGATATTGTCGGATTACTCCATGCCGGGGACTAAGGAGCATCGACGTTTTTGCCAGAACGATGGTCAACGCGTCAAGCCTGGCCCGACGCGCTGAGATATATTTTTTCTTCTATCTGACCTGCCCAAACCTGCTTTCCGACAAATATCCAATGCATTTTAGAGTGACTCGCTCGGGACGCGAGCGCTACCGTCACTCGGATTTCATAACAAAAGTCCTACAAATCCTGCGAGGATACCCGTTATAAATGTGGCGATTCCCGTAAAGACTAACGCCTTTTTGGAAAAATGTCTCCAAACCATCGCCATTGAAGGTGCACTAACTGCAGGAAGTGTAAGTAAAAGCGCCCATGCCGGACCTATACCGAGACCATAGTGCATCATGGTCTGAATAATCGGCACCTCGCCAGCCGTCGGAATCACAAAGAATGTTCCTGCAAGCGCCAATCCAAGGATCCACATGACCCCATCCGCATGCGTAAAATCAATCGCTGGAAACAACCAACTGCGCAGCGCCCCAACGAGCAGAACAAGCAATACATAAACTGGAAGTACCGTCAAAGAGATTCGGCCAAGTTGAGTGATAAACCGCAACCAAACAGGGCGCTGATCATGCTCTAACGCTTTTTCAACCGCCCGCTTTGCGCCACTTGGCGTTTCGCGATCCTCAAAGAACTGATTGACGATAAATCCGACGCTAAACACAAGAAGGAGCCCAAAGAGAATTCGAATGAGTGCAAAATTCCAGCCCAACACGAATCCTGCAAAAATGATGGTGGCGGGATTGAGCACAGGATTGGCCAGCCAAAATGCCAGAGCTGAACCCGTTGCCACATCCTGTTTACGAAGACCGACAACAATGGGTGCGCTGCAACACGTACACATCATGCCAGGTACTGCCAAGGCGCTTGCCGCGAGTACAGACGTCGGTTTGCGATGACCAAGAAGCTTTAAAATCCAATGCTTTGGGATTAAAACTTGGACGGCCGCCCCGACGACCACACCGAGAATAACGGCCTGCCAGACTGCTCCAAAGTATGCGACTGCGTAATGCCAAGCTGCCGTAAAGCCAACTGCTGGGGCAATATCCCCTTTACCGCTCACGATCGAACTGCCAATGGAATGCTTGGCTGCCGCGAGAAACGCCTTATGATAATAGGGATTCCATTTTACATACCACTCACCAAAAAGCAGAATCAACATAAAAAGAGAGATCCGCCACACCCATCGACGTTTATCTTGGCGTAGTGAATTAGCCAATTCCGACATATTACATCTCCTCAGATTCAAAATAGAAAATAAGACAGTACGATCATAGTTCATTATAAATTTTTATTCAACATCATGAAAAATAGTTATATCGCGTTCAAATTTTATCTGGAACCGGATGTAGCAAAACGTAGATAACCGCGCTGCATCACACTCTTCGATTACGGATGACATTCAAACGCAAAAAACCTCAGCGCGGCAAGTCAGGCTAGACGCGCTGAGACACGTTTTTCACATCCATCCGGACCGATTCAAACCTGCTTTCCGACAAACACCAGATTCATCTCGGTGTGACTAGCCCCAAAATTCTCACTCGTATCATCCGCAACGCTTGCCCGTATCACTCCCAACCCGCAGCC
This sequence comes from Ferroacidibacillus organovorans, assembly GCF_001516615.1. Taxonomy (GTDB): domain Bacteria; phylum Bacillota; class Bacilli; order Alicyclobacillales; family SLC66; genus Ferroacidibacillus; species Ferroacidibacillus ferrooxidans_B. The sequence continues at coordinate 26,569 of NZ_LPVJ01000054.1, forward strand.
ACACACCTGCGCGGCGTCTCTCATGGCGCGCCGACGGTGATCGTTTCCGTGATGCGCGGCTGCGTCGGGTTAGCGAGGTCAATAAACGTAAGCGTCGCCGTCCCCGGCCCCACCGCCGTGATCGTCGGCAGCGCGAACGCGGTGTTGCCGAGAAACTGGACAGGCAGCGAGCCCATCTGCGTCCACATCGTCGACGGCGTCACCGCGAGCACCGCCGGGTTTGACGTCACGATCTCAAGCGGATCGTGATTGAGCACCGCGCTCCCCGCACTGTTGAGCGGCACCGCGTAGAGCGTCGCGCCGCCGGACGAGCCGCCAACCGAGCTTCCCGCCGCGCCGCCAAGCATATCCCGCAAGCGTCTGCCCCAAGGGCATCGCCGCCGTCGGCCACACCATCCCGTTTAACGCGTACGGCGAACTCGACAGCGCGAGCCCCGTCGTGTAATAAAGCGTTGACCCGACCGTCGCCGTCACCTCCGACACACTCGTCTGCCCCGGCAAGCCCGCCACGAGCTGGAATTCTCCGCCCTTTCCTTGCGGCACCGTCACACTCACAGACGCCACACCCTGCGCGTTCGTGGTCACCGCAAGCGGCGCCGCCTGCGACCACGCGCTCGACCCGTTGACCGTGACGTCCGCCGAGTTGCCGCGCGGCGCAAAATAGAAGTCGATCGTCTGGCCCGCCGCCTGCACCGGGTTGCCGTTTGGATCTTCCAGTTGCGCAGTGTACGTCACCGTTTGCCCCTCCTCGACGCTTGACGACGCGCCGTTCAGATCGCTAGGCGTATCGCCCGTCAACATCGCGTATACCCCGACGCCCGACGAATACGCATAGCCGACGGTCTTCTCCGTTCCCGTCAGCGCGTCATGCAGGGTAATCTGGGGGCTGACCGCGCCCGCCCCCGTCGTGACGACCGCGAACTGGGCAAGCCCGGTACTCGCTGAGATCGCCGTCTGCAACTGGCTGGCACTCAGCGCCGGACCCGTCGGCTGACCGTTTGCCACCGCGTAATAGGCGAGCGTCCCACCCACCGTCGACGCGTTGTCAGTCAGCGTCAGCGGGTCACTCGTCGCCGGAATCACCGCATGCCCCGCCGCGTCACTGAGCGACACCGTGTAAAGCGTAAACGGCGAGCCCTGCGGCAGCGCCGGCTCCTGCGCGGCGCCCATGGCGTTCACCGTACTCGGCGTGCTGCTTACGACAAGCGCAGTCGGGGCGCCTGTCGCCACCGCGGAAATCGTCGTCGACGCGACAACCGCGCCCGACAGACTGGCGTCAAGCGTAATCGCCCCCGACTGACCGGGCAGAGACCACACGGGAATCTGCGTCGGCACACCCGGCACCACATACGCGGAAAACGTCTGCAAAAGCGAGCCGCCCGCCTGAAACGACGCGGGGCCGCTCAGCGTAAACTGCGCAAGCACCGGGAGTCCCGCGACCGACGTGCCAAGCCCCCCCACCGTGGCGGAGACCGCGTCCTCTGTCGCCTGATTGTCACTGACCGTCGCCGTCGTCGGGCTCAGCGTCAGGGCGTTTGCCGACGGCCACGTGTAGCTGATCGTGGTTGACGGATCGACAAATGTGCTGGCGAGCGCCGTCCCAGAGAGAGCGACATTCGAGAGCGACACCGTGTCGCTCACTCCGCCTGTCGTCCCCGCCTTGACCGCAAACGTCGCTACGCCGTTTACAAAGTGGATCGAAGAAATCGGTGCGCCTGTGGTCGGATCAACGTAGGAACCGTACTGGAGTGCGCTGAGGCTCGCCGTCCCCGACGCGTTGCTGACCGTCTGCCCCGTACTGTCAACGATCGTCGCCGTCATCGTGTCAAGCGCCTGGCCGTTTGCGGTCAGTGTCGAACTGGATGATGACAAGTTGATCCCAGCCGGTTGCGCATACGCCGTGATGATCAGCGGCGCTACGCTCACGCCGTCTACCGTCGCCGTCACCGTGTAAGTCCCCGGCTGTGTGACGATTAGCGTCCCGGAGTACGTGTCAAGCACCGCGCCCGTTTGATTGTCGAGCGCATACGTAACGTTTGCGTTTGCCGGAATCGCCTGCGTCTGTCCGTTCGCGCTGCGCAGTGCAAGGGACAGCTGGACGACCGAGTTTGGCGAAACATTCGTCGCACTGGCCGTGAGCACAGGCGTCTCCCCGCTCGGAAGCAGCGTGCCGTTTGCGTAGCTGAGGATGTTTTCGAGGATCACCGCCGCGCCCGCGCGCGTGACACGCGTCCCGTGAACCGGGTTAAAGCCGCGAAAGATCCCGAGCTGTGTCGCGTAGGTGAGCGGCGTGACGCCCTTTGGCAGCGTGAGTTGCCCTGCCTTCTTTAGCGCCGCGACAAACAGTGACGCCACATCCCCGGTCGACGCGGCCTGATTGACGCCAAATCCCCACCCGCCTTTACGCCAAGCCAACTCGGTACGATCCAGCCCGCCTGGTACGCTGCGTTCACATACGCATACGCAAAACTCCCCGGCCGCACATCCCGATAGATCTCCTTCCCGCCGCCACTTGGCGACACCTGCGTCGTGGCCTGCAGCGCATTCATCATGTACGCAAGCCACTGTCCGCGCGTGATGAGCGTGTTCGGGCGAAACGTACCGTTCGCAAACCCGTGCAGCACGCCTGCCGCCGTGAGCGCTTCAATCTGCGCTGCCCCATACGACGTCGGCGCGAGATCCGCATACCCCGTTCCCGTCACCGACTGCGCAAACGCAGAAGGCGCAAGGTTCATCAGCACGAGTAAAGCCGCCCCCGCCATCGCCTTTTTCTTATTCACAACACGACCTCCCTTAAAGACTGGATGAACCCTATTCATAGCGCAGCGCTTCAATCGTGTTCAGGCGTGCCGCCTTGCGCGCAGGATAGACGCCAAAGATCGTCCCCACCGCGAGCGCAAACAGCACAGACACGAGAATTGATGTGAGCGAGACGAGCGAGCCTTGCTTCATGAGCACGCCGACGAGTTCAGCGCCGCCGCCGCCGATCAGCACCCCAAGCAATGCACCCGAGAGACTGAGCACGACGGATTCGACGAGAAACTGAAACAGGATGATCGAGCGGCGCGCGCCGATCGCCTTGCGAATGCCGATCTCGCGTGTGCGCTCCGTCACGGAGACGAGCATGATGTTCATGATGCCAATTCCCCCGACGATCAGCGAGATGCCCGCGACTCCGCTCAACACCTCGCTGATCAGCGTCGTGATCGAACTGAGCGCGCTCAAGGTGGTCGCCTGGTTGAAGATTTGGAAGTCACTCGCCTGTCCCGTTCCGAGATGATGCAAAAAGCGCAGCGTCGACGTGATCTCGCCCTGCGCCTGCATCATGACGCTTGGCGACTGTGCCGAAACGAGGATCGAGTTTACGTATGGACTTCCGGTAAACAGGTTCATCGCTGTTGTATACGGAATCTCTGCATAATCGTTCGGGTTTTGCACGCCGATCGTATTCTGCGCAGCAAGCACGCCGACGACTGTAAACGGAATCTGCTTGATGTCGATCACCGCGCCGACTGGCGAGGTGTTTGTCCCGGCAAACAGCGTCTGCGCAATGTCGCTTCCGAGTACGACGACATTTTCACTTCGCGCCACTTCCTGCGCGCTAAAAAACCGACCCGCGCTGACCGTCAAATTTTTGATCATCGGGTAGTCGCTGTTGACGCCCTGCACGGTCACCGAGTTGTTGTTCATTTGATAGACGACTTGTCCATTGCTCTGGATCATCGGCGAAGCGTACGCCACGTCCGGGTCGCTGGCTGCGATTGCCGCCGCATCCGTACCAAGCAGTGTCGGCTGCGAGCCAAACCCGGCGCCCACGCCGCCGACGCTTGCTGACCCGGAGTTGATCGTCAGCAGGTTCGTGCCAAGCGACTCAATCTGCGCAGTGATCCCGTGTGTCGCAACCGTTCCAACGGCCGAGAGCGCGATGACGGACGCTACCCCGATAATGATCCCGAGCATGGTGAGAATCGAGCGCATCTTGTTTGCAAAGATGCTGCGCATGGCGACGCGAAAGGTATCCCTGATCGGCATGTGTCTCTCTCCTCCTACAGCGCCTGCGTGTCCGATTCGATCGACCCGTCGCGAAAGCGAATGATCCGCTTGGCGCGCGCGCCAACGTCCGCTTCGTGTGTCACCATGCCGATTGTGTTGCCTTGCGCGTGAAGCTCCTCGAACAGTTGCAGGATCTCTTCGGTCGTCTGGCTGTCAAGCGCCCCGGTCGGTTCGTCCGCAAGGAGCAGCACGGGCTGATTGACCAAGGCTCGCGCAATGGAGACACGCTGCTGCTGTCCGCCAGACAGTTCATTTGGACGGTTGTGCATCCGCTCTTTTAGTCCGACGCGCTCCAGTGCATGGGCAGCACGCTCCTGGCGTTCTTTGCGGGGCACACCCGCGTACATCATCGGCAGTTCGACGTTTTCAAGCGCCGTTGTGCGCGCAAGGAGATTGAAATTCTGAAACACGAACCCAATCTTTTCGTTGCGCAGCCGCGCGAGCTGGTCATCTTCAAGCGTTGCCACATCCGCGCCGTCAAGGTGATAGGTTCCGCTGCTTGGCTTGTCAAGACAGCCGATCAGGCTCATCATCGTCGATTTCCCCGACCCAGACGGCCCCATGATCGCGACGAACTCGCCTTGCTCAATATTCATGGAAACACCCCGCAGCGCACGCACGAGTTGGCCGCCGATCAGATACTCGCGCGTCACGTCGCGCAGCGCGATAAGGCTGCTCTTGTTCATCGGTTTAGCCAAGAAGTTTTCGTCCACCGCCGCCAAAGCGACCGCCTCCTCCCCCGCCAAACCCGCCTGTGGTGCTGGTGCTGCTCGCATACGTGCCATTGGTGACGGGGGGAATGAGCAGGATTTGTTGCCCAACGGAGAGTCCGCTCACGATCTGCACGTTTGATGTGCCAAAAAGTCCCACGGTGACGGGCTGGAAGTAGACTTGTTTGCCAAACGGCGTCTTGCCGCCACCACCGCTGAAGCTGGCGATTCCGGTAAGGCCCGTGCCTGCGCTGCCGGATGAACCTGCGCTCGCGTTGCCGCCGCCAAAGCCTGAGCCTGAGCCTCCGAACCCTGAACTGCCGCCCTTGTGGTGGCGACCTTTGTGCCCGCTGAAACCGGATGCGCCACCCCCGCCTGCAGTCGCGCCGCCAAGGTTGGCGGAGCCCCCGTGGCTACTGCCCGCCTTGCGCTTTCCGATCACGTAGACACCCTCGGTCGTCCCGATCTGGGTGAGGGAACTCGCTGGGATGGTGATGACATTTCTTGCTGTCTTTGCGTTTATCGTCACGTTCATCGTCATGCCTGGACGCAAGAGACCTGATGAATTGTTGACGCTTGCGAGCACGGTGTACTCTGTGACGTTTGAAACGACTTGTGGCACGGGATATACCTGCGTGAGGTGTCCTGTAAAGGTTTGGCTCGGATAGGCAGTGGCTGTCGCAAAGAGCGTCTCGCCCGCTTTGAGTGACCCGATCTCCGACTCCGGCACCTGTAGGTTGATCTCTGCGTTTGGTCCAGATGTCTGATCAATCACGACCGTGGGCGACCCGGGGCTGACCTGCTCGCCGACGGCGCCGTTTACGGTGATTACCTGTCCTGAGACGGGCGCGGTCAGCACGGTATCCTGCTCTGAAACGCGCGCGGACTGCAGTTGTGCCTCGGCCGACTGGAGGCTTGCCTGTGCGGATTGGATCGTAGCGCGGTCTGTCTCAAGGACGGTTGGGTCGGTGGGAAGCTCTGTCTGTTGAAGCGTCGCCTTTGCGCTTTGCACGGCGATTTCATCCTGTGCCACCGTGTTTTGCGCGCTCTGCACGGCGGCTGCCTGCGATGTGCGGTCGTTGTAGATCGTCTGGGCGATGCGGAGGTTGGCCTTTGCGGCTGCGAGTTGGGCGAGTGCCTGGTTGTACGCATTCTGCGCGGATGTCACGCTGTTTTTGGCAAGCAGTGCGGCGTTTGTCGTCGCGCCAGGGGCCGCTTGCGCAAGGGCGTTCTCTGCGTTTAAGAGGGATGCCTCGTCACTCGTGACGGCTGACTGGTTTTGCGTGATGGCGCTCTGGCCGTTGTTGTAGCTCTGCTGCGCCTGGCGAACAGCCGCTTGGTCTGCGCTGATCTGTGCCGCGCTTGCGCCATTTTGCACATCCGTGCTGAGCGTCTGTTCGGCCGCCTGAAGCGCTTGTTGGAGGAGGTTTAGATTCGACTCTGCGAGAGCGAGTTGCGCGTTCGCCGTCGAAATCGCTTTTTCGGCGACGGTCACGTTGAATTGGAGCGCGGTGATCGACTCCGGCGTCGCGCCGTGCAGGGTCTCTTGCTCCATGAGCTTCGCGCGCTGGAGTGCCACCTGCGCGTTTTGCACCGCTGCTTGCTGTGTTGTCACTGCGTTTTGTGCGCTGATCACCTGCTGCTGTGAACTGGTGCGGTCATGGTACAGTGCGACTTGGGTGGCGTACTGCTGCTTTGCGCCAATCAGCGCGAGTTGCGCGCGCGTCACCGCTTGTTTGGCGAGGGCGAGCGCGGGTGCCGTCGGGCCTTCCATGTCTTTTTGCAGTTTGGCTTGCGCGGTCGTCAGGTTGGATTCTGCCTGGGTCACTGCCGCCTCTGCGCTGGCGAGTTGAACGCTTTGCGTCTGATTGCTGACGGCAGCAAGCGTCTGGCCCGCGCGCACCTGTTGGCCAACTTGGACAGGCAAGCTGGTCAGGGTACCGCCTGAACTTGGAAAACTCAGGCTGACGGTTGAAGGCGCCTGTACCGTGGCGCTCGCTCCTACCGTTTGCGTCACGGTGCCAAGCCCTACGGTATATCGATCAAACGCTGGAATGGCGACGGTGCGCGTAGCTGCGCGATGGATCGCAAATGCGGCACCGCCGAGGACAATGACCACAGCGACAGAGCTGTAGACCCACACTTTTCCCCTTTTACGCTTTAAGGGGATTTGAAATGATTTCTCTAAGACTGCACCCAAGCAGTGACCCTCCCCAAATGATCCTCATCCAGACACGTTCAGACACGTTTGTTCAGGCCGCCCGCTCTTGATGGAATAAGATGGAGTCTAGCGTTTAATGCTTGAAATCTGATTGAAATTGGAATGAAATCTCGGGAATGTGAAAAACCCCCTCCCATGTGACGGAAGGGGGTAATTTGATTTGCTTCAAGAGCGGGTGTCCAGACGTTTTGCGTAAAGATGTCCGCTGTGATGCACGTTTAGGTCAGTGATTTGTGCCTGGATTGCCAACCGGCTGCGCCTGGGACTGTGCGACGATGGCAGCCGCCTGCGCATCGATAAATTGGATCTGCCCGAGAATCGCCGGATTGCCTGGGCTTTGTTCGAGCGCCTGCAGATACAGTTGGCGGGCGCGCACCCAGTCACCCTGCACTTTGGCTACGTCAGCGAGTGACGCAAGTGCCTTCCACGTCGCGATCTGACTGTCGTAGGATACAATCCCGCGATACATCGGCGCGCGGTCACGGGAATTCGCAAAGTCCTGGAATGCGTCGCGAATCAGGCTAAGTCCATACCCCAGGCGCGCTTTGCCGAGGCCAAACCACGCAGTGGGGAAGTTGGGATCGGCCTGAATCGCGCGCTCTGACGCGACAATTGCCTCTTGGTGGCGGTTGAGCCTCATGAGCGCTTCAACGAGATATGCGCGAACCTCAGGGAGTCGCCCGTATTTTGGATTGGTCATCGCGATCGCCTCTGCGCGATAGAGCACGCGCACGGCCTCTTCGTACTGTTGTGTGAGATAGTATTCGCGCCCGAGAAAACCAAGCGATCCGATGTCGTTCGGGTCGTCCTCGACGGATTTTTTGAGCAGCGAGATGTTTCGTTCGAGCTTGCCCTTTGCCTGCATGATGGTCGGATCATAGCCGTCGTGGTTGACACGGATTCGCACGACAGGACGCGCGTAGAGTTCAGAGAAGAGTCCGCCGGAGGGTGGCCCGATCTGTTCGTGAATGCGTCCCCACCAGCGCAGGCCAAAGCGCGTTGGGAAGAAACGCGACATGTCGTAGTTTGGCTCCGGTTTTCCGTCGATCATATTGACCTGGATAATGCGCAGGACGGAGGGCGGATCAAGCTCTTGGTACAGGCCGCCCGCAATGCGCGGGACGTGTACATCTTCTGCATCAAAGATCTCGTCTGCGTCAACCCACAGCACCCAGTCTGCCTTGATGTGTTTTAACGCCTCGTTGCGCGCTGCACTAAAATCATCATTCCACGTAAACGGATAAACCTCTGCGCCGTGCTTTTTCGCAATCTCAACCGTCTTGTCCATGCTGCCTGTGTCGATCACCACGATCTGGTCGACGGCAGGTTTAAGCGCGTCGAGACACGCCGCAATGGTGCGCTCTTCATTTTTCGCGATGACTGCCGCCGCAATGCTTACCTTCGTCACGCTCAAGAGATCGTTCAGCCAGTCTGGCAGCTTTTTCGCCATTTTCTTTTCAACGCGCGCACGCACAGCAGGGAGCCACGCGGCCTGCGGGTCAAGCATCCACGCCCGCTCGTACACGGGCCACGCATACTGCCCCTGTCCCGTTTGCTCAAGGCACTCTGCGAGGAACACGTAAAATTGCGCCTGCCGCGGATGCTCACGCACCGCCTGTTTGCTCATGGTAAGTGCGTCCTGGAACTTGCGGGCTAGCAGTAGTTCGCGTGTTTTGTTCGTGTAGTCTTCAAGTGCATTTTCTGTATATGTACTCATTTTGCCTCCTAAAATGACTGTGTAGAGCTTCAAAAGTATTATACACGCAAAATAGAAAAGTACGCAGCAAAGGAAATCCTTTGCTGCGTACTTTTTAGAACTAAAGTAGATCTTAGTACGTCAAAGTTACAGACGGTACAGTGATCGAAGTGTTTCCATAAACCGATCCTGTAACATTTCCAGTTGTCGTTGCAGAATTCGCTACGTCAACCAATGTTGCAGTTGCAGATGTAGTACCTCCAGCGATTGTGACTGATGCAGTTTGTGAAGCTACACCGTTCACAATAAACTCAAGGCCTGCAGGCGCAACTACATTCACAACATAACCTCCAGATGGGGCTACAACAGGGTTACCACCTACATCAGTCAGAGTATACGTGACTGGGTAAGAATCGCCGATTGTCAAAGCTGTAGCCGAGGATACACCTGAAAGCACAACTTGCGAAGCAACATTTGAAGGTTCGATGTTGATACTTGCTGCACCACGCGCACCAGTACTGTTATCAACAATACTTACTGTTGTCAATCCAGCCATCTGAGCGGTCATACTATTCAGATATGCGCTGACTTCGGACAGAGTTCCTGTGATTGTGGTTACATCTGTCGTCGCATTATTCGAAACAGATACTCCGCTTGGCACAGTTGCTGTTAACATCAATCCAGAAGCATGATTGATCGTAACAGTTACATTGTCCGAAGCATTTGTGTTAACTGGGTTATTGTTTACATCAAACCCTGTGTTTAACAAAGCAGTGTTTGAACCTGCAAGTGATGCAAATTCGATCGTATTACCAGCTGTTGCATACACTGTATTGTTTGTGTACGTAACAGAAGGCGTTACATCTTTAAGCAAGAATTGATAAGATGCTGCTGGATAATCTTGTACAGAAAGAGTTGTGCTTGTTGTAGCAAACCCAGTTCCTGATGCTGTAATTGTCCAGGTCGCATTGTTGTAATCTTGCGCCGCAAACGGAATGGTGATTTGACCGCTTGCATTTGTTGTAACTGTTGCACTCATCGATGTTGGCATGTAAGGCTGACCGTCAAGCGCAGCAGAGCCAGGACCACCATTTGCATAAACCGTGAGCGTTACACCACTAGCAACCGGGTTCCCATATTGATCCGTCACAGCAACTGTCAAGTTAGTAGACAATGCATTTGGACGAAGAACATTTGTTGCGGCTGAGAGTGTAAGTTTTTCGGCCGTTGTCGTGTTAGCCAGTTCCGTAAGACTTACCGGATTCGAAGCAGCCAAGGCATTAGTTGTCTCACCATCAGAAACTGTTACAGTGTAAGTTCCTGCATCCGCAGTTGTACTTGTGTCGTAAACTGTAAAGTTTGCTGTTCCTGTAGGCAGAACATAAACCCCTGATGTGTTTGCAGTAACTGGAGATCCAACTGCTACACCAGCAGTAGTTACTGGTTGCACGTAAACATTTGTTACGACTGAACCAGCACTATTTTTTACGACAACATTTGGCACTACTGTTGAAGCTGGCGTAATAGAAGTAATTCCGTTAGCATCTTGCTGGCTAATGGTAAATTCAACTGGACTTGCGGTTACGCCTTGAACAAAGGTTCCAGACGAAGCAGTCAAAGACAACTTAGTCGGGTTACCAGCAATTGCAGCAGTGATATTTGCAGTACCAGTTTTCAGACCAGTACCGGAAACCGCTACAACATAAGTGCCGGTTTTACCCTGTACGCCATCAACAACAAAAGTTGCTGTACCACCATAATAAGATGTTACCGTTTCTGTAGTCAGACCATTGGAGAATACCCCGCCACCAGAAATGGAAGCATTAAGGCTGTACGTTCCGCCGATCATCGGATTACCTGTTTGATCTTCCACAGTCACCGTAACAAGATCTGTGCCAGTGTTGTCATTTACAGGCAACGTGCTTGTAGCAGCTGACACAACAATTGACGTAGGTGTTTGCTGTACTGCAGTCAATGTCAACGGCGCGTATGAAATTGTACCTGATTCGCTAGAACCATTAGCCGCTGTCAATCCCGAAAGAGAAACTGTTGATGTGTATCCCGGGATATTTTCAGACTGAACATAGAAGGTTGCTACGCCACTTGTGAATGTAAGCGTTGTTCCGCTGAGATCGGCAGCTTGCGAAGTAGGTGTAGTCAATGTCGTCGTTACAGCTGTACCAGTAACACTCAATGTTGCCTGGCCACTGAAGTTCGTTACAGGAACACCGTTACCATCAACGATTGTCGCTGTGACTTTATTCAAGGAAACGCCGTTAGCAACAACACTTGAACTTGCTGCAGACAATTTAACGCCAGCTGCTTGACCAAATACATTGACTGTGAATGGTGCAGACTGAACGCCGTCAACCGTCGCAACAACAGTGTACGTGCCTGGCGCTGTTGGAACAAACGTTCCTGAAACACTGCCGTTAGCAGGTTGGTTAATAAATCCTGTCGTAGCGCTACCTGATGCAAACGCATAGGTTACCGCTGCGCTGGAAGGAAGTGTTACTGTGCTGCTGCCAACCGTAACGTTAACCGAGAGTGATTCGCTGCTGTTCGGCGCCATTGTGGTGCCACCGCTGACGGTCACGGTCGCGCCTTGTGGAAGGAGCGTGCCGTTGTCGAAGCTGAGAATGTTCTCAAGGATGATCGCTGCGTCGCCGCGCGTTACCCACTTTTGCGTGGTGGTCGGCGTGTAAGGCGTGCCTTGGAACAAGCCGATGCTGTACGCATAGTTGAGCGGTGTTACGCCTTTCGGCAAGGTTACTTTGCCCGCAACTTCCATCGACTTCACGAAGAAGGAAGCGATATCGCCGTAGGAAGCTTGGTAGTTCTCGTTGAAGTTTCCGCCTGTGAAGATACCGACCCAGTACGGGTTGATCCAGTTGTTCTCGTACGCCGCACCAATGTAGTTAAAGTCCCAGTTGCCAGGCGCAATGTCTTTGTAGTATTGCGCGTTAGCGCCAGGTTTTACACCGGTGACGCCTTCAACGGCGAGCATGTAGTACGCGAGGAATTGGCCGCGCGAGATCGAATCGGTCGGGCGGAATGTTCCGTCGCTGTAGCCGTGCATGATGCCTTTGCTGGAAAGATCCATAATCGCCGAGTAGCCCGGGGTTGTTGCTGTGACGTCTGTGTAGGAGCTTGTTTGCGCCGCAAATGCGGAAGGGGCGAGCGTTGTACCGATCACGAGCGCTGCTGCCGCAATGCTTGTAAGACGACTGCGTTTCAATCTGGTTCCTCCTCTGTATTGACCATTAAGAATAAAAGCTGAAATGAAGGGAAAGGATAGTCCTGTGTGGGCAGAACCACCTGCGACCGAGTTGTCTCTATCTCCCTGTCACGCCGTTTCTGAGTTCCCGCTTCTCCGTGAGACTGAACGCCAGTACTTCTCCCCGTCCACGCGATCGTCCTTCCGGCCCAAGCGTTTCGCTCAGTCGTATCATCACAGGTAGACATCCCTCCTCTCAGTGCCCGAGCCCGCCGGACACACCAACATTTTTTTTTGCGTTCGCGGGTTAGACGAACAATATTGCAATATGGTTACATTGATTATACATCGGTTCGTTCACATTCTACAAATCTACCAGAAGACTCAATTGCGTCTTCGCATAACGGAGTATACCCGACAATGTTCTGCACGGTAAACCACCGAAACTTGGTATTGCGTACAAACGACAGGTTACACAGTGAATCTTAGGCAATTCGTCTTCCAACTTTACACACGAGCCGTTCGATGCGAATAAACGGGCACACGTTGCTCGTCTGTTTTAGTTTAGCAAACGATTGCCTTCTTGCCTATAAGTCTTCGAGCAAACTGTTTTGTTTTTGGGAAGATCTTACCACAATCAATTCGTTTTCCATAATTTTTACATAGTTTCTTAATCGATTTGCGGTTCTATTGTTCGTGCCGCGCGATTTCCTCATAGAGTTGTGCCAATTGGGCGCGCATTCGCTCCGTTGAGAGTTCCGTCATCGCGTAGGTCTGACCCTCCTTGGCCATGTGTTCACGCAATGCATCATCTTCGAGCAGGCTTTTGAGCGCGGCGAAAAAACCGTCCACATCTCCCGGCGCGACGCGAATGCCCTGCACACCAGACACTGGCGCCACCTGACACAGCCCCCCCACATCTGAGACGATCACAGGCAGCCCTGCGGCCATCGCCTCCGCCGCCGCAAGTCCGAAACCTTCCATACGCGATGCCAGCGCAAAAACGTCTGCGAGTTCGAGGTACGGACGAACCTGTTCGACCGCCCCGGCAAAATACACCCGCCCTGGTGCATGTGTCGCGCTGAGTTCTTCCAGCCGCTTTCGCTCCTCCCCGTCCCCGACGAGAAGAAGCGCGACCGATCGCCCGCGCACTTCGGCGAGCCCGCTGACTGCCCGGATCAGCGTCTCGTGATCCTTTACCGCGTGCAGGCGCGCGACACACACGACCACCCACGCGTCTTTTGGTATCCCGAGCCGCTCACGAAGGGATTCGACTTGCCCAGTCGTTTCATCCGCTTCTTTTTCCAGCGCGCCGACCGCGACACCTGGCGCAATTACGCGTATCCGCGCGGGATCATACCCGCGTTCGCGCAGAATCTCTGCGAGCGGCTCGGAGACTGCGACAATGCGCGCAGACATGCCTCGCGTCATCCGCTCCAATGCGCGAAACAAAGCTCCCTTGCCCCCTTGGTAATCAAGCACCAGATCACTGTGGATCGTCGTCACCACAGGCGTGCCTGTCCGCTCTCCGACTGCGCGTCCGAGCAGACTTGCTTTTACCCCGTGTGTATGAATGATGAGCCGCTCTCCGGCCTCGATTCGCTCTCGCAAACGCCAAAAGACACGGGTCAGGGAAGGCTCGACATCCACCACAAACCCGTCTTCGCGAAGCCTTGCCGCAAAGACCCTGTCGTAAAAGACGAGCGCTTCTGTCGCAACCCCGCTCTCTCGCGCGCCGATCATCATCTGCCGCACGTACACCTCCGCGCCGCCGTACTCGCCCGCGCCGATGATCTGTATCACGCGATGCGGCACAGACGCGCGCTTACCCTTAAAATTTTGCGCGCCGTCTTCCGTCTTGTACAATCAAATCCATCTCCCTCATTTGGCCGAACCACATCGCATCAACGTATCCAGTATGGAAAGGAGCTTGATCCTGTGACGGATGAACCTTCACGCCATGTATCCTATCGCACAGTCAAAGAGCCTGTCCACACGGAGTTCATCGAGAAAAAGTCGCGCTTTCTCTGCGACCTCACACCACTCACGACGGAAGCGGCGGCGGCCGAAACCCTGCGGACGGTTCGCAAGCGCGAGCCTGACGCCACCCACCACTGCAGTGCGCTGCGCCTGCAAAACGGCGTTGAGCGAAGCCACGACGACGGTGAACCCTCCGGCACCGCCGGACGACCCATGCTCCACGTGCTTACGGCGCACCACCTCGTCGACGTGTTTGCCGTTGTCACCCGCTATTTTGGCGGCACGCTGCTTGGCGCAGGCGGGCTTGTCCGCGCCTACTCAGAAGCTATTTCATCCGCGATCCGCGAAGCGACCGTGCTCACGTACGCACTCCACCATCAGTACGATGTGCATATCCCCTACGCGCTGTATGATCGCGTGCGCGCCGCGCTCGATGTGCATGACTGGCGGGTCGAGGCGACATTTGCAGAGGATATCACGCTCACCGTGGTTGCGCCCACCACCGACGTGCCAGAGCTCTTTGCGCTGCTCTCAGCCCACGCACAGCTTCACACACTGCCCGAGCCAAGCGCTCACCCCCTGCTCCCTCTGCTCTGACCTCTCATCATCATGAGCACCACCGCCGCGATCTGCTCCAAGGTCGGCGCAGCGTACTCATATCCGGCGACCACCGCCATTTTTCTAAAATCTCGTTCAGATAACTTGATCCTTTTCGTTGATAATTGTATATTTATATTAAGAGACCCTGCTTTCTCCGAACGGCTAAGTTCCACTTAGCTCATTGACGTAGGAGAAGTGGGGTTCAATGTTGTTTTTATTGATTCTTTTTAGCGTACTCAGGTCGAACTCTGTGTTCATTAGAGATAAACTCCCAGTGACGATAAGAATGTCTCCATCTGTCTTCCGGACTTCTTATGCCTGTTGAAATCCCAATGTTGAATCCTGGGTAGATCACTCGAATGCGTTTGTTTATGAATTTATATAATTGTTCTTTAGCGATCGTACGTTTTCCCCTGTAATAACTCCCAGCCGTCTTTTCTTTATGCATATCGTTAAGTTTAAAGTACATGGAGCCAAGCACAATATCCATACATTGCAAAATGATATGGTCATGTGATCTTACCTCAGCAATATCTTCGTCTCGTATCAGCAAATTTGCACTTAAAAAATCGGCGCTTCGCCCAAGACCAACGATGAATTTCTTAAAGTTTTGCTTTTGAGATGGATTTATCGGGAGTTCATCAAAATATAAACGGAGGCTGACTTGGTTCATCGAATCGGGGTTGGAATATTGAAGCCCAAACGCATGCTTAAAAAATTGATAATACAATTGAGTGAATGTATTATCGATTTGTTCTCGTGTTAAATTTGTTGGTTCACGATAATTGTGAGTGAACATGATCCTTATTTTGATAAGATCCCGCTCAATAAAATCGAAAAACCGATTCGTAAGCTGCAAATACTTGGGCAAGTATTGACTCGTTACTTTTTGCCACTTTACTTCGCCATACAAATTTAGGGATTGTTTTAAAGCAGAAAGTTCTTCCGTGATAGGCAAAAGATCTGTTGAACGAATCAAAGCCCCACCATAAAAATTACCGTAAAATTTCCCCTCTTTGGCCGATTCATCCATATAAATCACGTATTGCAGAATCTTCACCTTCCCATCGATAATGAACTGAAATTTTAACACGAACACTCACCCAACCCCTACATCTATCTGCTCTGACCTCTCATCATCATGAGCACCACCGCCGCGATCTGCTCCAAGGTCGGCGCAGCGTACTCATATCCGGCGACCACCTCCGCGATGCGCTCCATCATGCGATCCACCCCGGTTTGCTCCCGCACACGTTGCAGCGCCAGTTCACTTCTGCCCCAATCGACTTGCTCCCGCGCACTCTTTGGACGTTGCGTAGTCACAAGCGTGTGTCCACAACGCAGGATCACGCGCGCCGTTTCATTTCTCTCATCCACAGCATCAATCTGGTCCAGCGCCACGTAACCATAGACCGGATCGCCTGGCACGCGCGGAGTTATCAACTTGAAGCTGACAAAGCAAACACCGCGTACGACGAGCGGCACATGGTGATAGCCGCGCTCAGAGCGGCGTGCCTTTCGATAGAGGTTCGGGTCGATCCCATCCTCGCGAAGCAAAAGGCGCAAAAAGGTCATCGGCTTTCGCCGCTCTTCCCGCACACTGCCGTCGCGCAGGATCACGCGTGAAGTAAGTCCAGTTCCCGCGTCGTAGGTGGGGCAGATTGCTGAGACGTCACGCAGTTTGATTTGATTCGGCATTCATGAACCCTCATTTCAAAATGTGTGTATAATTACTGGATATTTATAAAAACTATATAATTATGAGTATTAATTTACAACGATGTATCGTATACAAGATTATAGTTTTGTATGATTCACTATGTTTTATATCGAATTTCATAAAATCGTCACCTGTACGTTCGCTCGATTTTTTCATACGCTTCGTGTGGGCGCCACAAAGACAGGACCGGTCCGGAAAGAGAAAACCATGAATTATGAGGAACTGAATGCCTATGTACTGCGAGCACAGCTGGGTGACCGCGACGCGGCGGAGATTCTATGTGAGGCGCTGACGCCGATGATTTTATCATCCATGCGCACGTATCGCGCGATCTCGCGTCCTGCAGATCGAGATGATCTTGTGCAAATTGGCTATGAAGCGCTGCTTGGCGCAATTCGCGATTTTGATGCGGCACGGGGTGTCTATTTTCTATACTTTTTGAAGGTGCGTCTCTATGCTGCGCTGCGCACAGAGACGAGGCGGCGTGCCCGCGCCTCGGAGCGTGATGTGTATGACTCGGCTGATGAGGATGGAATCACGTTTGACTGGCCGGATGTGCAAGCGCGCGCACCGTTTGATCAAGTGGAATTGCGTCAATCATTTGAAATCTTATCTCCGCGTGAGCGACAGGCGATGGAGTTTGTGCTCGCGACATCCGGCACGATGCGAGAGTTAGCGGAACAGTCCGGCGTGGGCGTAGAGACCGCCAAAACGTGGCTGAAACGAGCGCGCAAAAAGCTGCAGACTGAACTCGGCAAAGACCGTAGGAAATAGTTAAGTGGGTGTTCGTGCTACGCGGAGGTAGACTCGGCTGCGGTAGGTAATGAGCAGATGCGCGGGCTGGGAACTGCGGAAAACTGAGGACGGCGAGCAGGTAGGGTGCAGATGATTCTGGTATCGCAGCTTTGGGCTGACGAAAGAGCGGCGCCGATGTACCCTACGCCACCGCGCGCCGCAATCGCCATCATCATCGCGCATATTGCTAATTCAAACCGTTTTGCAATTCTCTCACCTGTTCTTGATCCAAACCCGTCATGGTAACCACGGTATCAACACTCATTCCATTGCGCAGCATGTTTCGCGCGATCGATAATTTCCCGAGCGTCTCTCCGCGCGCCTCTCCACGCGCCTCTCCACGCGCCTCTCCACGCGCCTCTGCTTCCATTTCAATTTCCTTTACGATATTCCGCATTCTCAAAACCTCCTTAAGAAGTTTCACATCAGATTCTCCCATCATTTTTCCACTTAACTCAAGGAGAATTGCCGCCATGAAATTCTGTTCATCTTGGTCTGGAATTGACATCGCTAACTCTACCGTTCTCTGCACAATCTGGTGATCTGAGTATCCCGGGTGGCTCATGTGCAGCGCAATCGCCATCATCATCACGCATATTGCTAATTCAAACCGTTTTGCAATTCTCTCACCTGTTCTTGATCCAATCCTGTCATGGCAACCACAGTATCAACACTCATTCCATTGCGCAGCATGTTTCGCGCGATCGATAATTTCCCGAGCGTCTCTCCACGCGCCTCTCCGCGCGCCTCTGCTTCCATTTCAATTTCCTTTACGATATTCCGCATTCTCAAAACCTCCTTAAGAAGTTTCACATCAGATTCTCCCATCATTTTTCCACTTAACTCAAGGAGAATTGCCGCCATGAAATTCTGTTCATCTTGGTCTGGAATTGACATCGCTAACTCTACCGTTCTCTGCACAATCTGGTGATCCGAGTATCCCGGGTGGCTCATGTGTGGTGCAAACGCTAAATCAAAACGGCTCTCTGGCTGCCAGTCGTCATTTTGCAACTGTCGCTCAACGCGTTCCAACACGCGGATCGCGTCACGGGATTTCAAATAGACATTTTCTACTTTGTACTGAATTCCACCCGCATCCATAGAATCCTGCGCGGCAATCACATCCTTCACATAGAACACGACTGTGCGGACACGTTTGCGGTACTGCGCCGATAGATGTGCATCGTACAGCAAAAAACGATAGAGATTCGTTTCCTTCGTCGTCTGAAACTCAAAATGAAGAAGCTCACCGCGATCCGTTTCAAACGCGAGATCCAAAAAGTTCTGCCGAATCTCGACATTGGCAAGTTCCGTGGGGTATGCGCGCACGATCGTTTCATCGTGAATCCCCATCCAATCAAGCGCTGCATCGCGAAACGCCCCAACCAAATACTTAAGCAAAATGTCTGATCCATTGCGCGGCATCAAGCACCGTCCTTTATCCATTATACGATCACGCGAATCACGTGAAAAGTCCGCCGCATCGCCATCCAGCCATTTGCCAAGCCAATCTGGCACACTCCACACAAAAAACTCGCCGTTCCAAAGCGTCACCCGAATCGATGAACCGTCTTCTGAAACCGCGAGCTTCTATCGTGTTGTCCTATCCCGAAATAATTGACCGCGCCACAAACCCGCTTCTACAGCGAATTGGCGAGCCCCATCATCTTGTCCGCAATATTGACCGCTTGTGACGCCATGCCAAAATCGTGCTGTGTCACAACCATTGAGGTCATTTGGTCGGTCAGATTCACATTGGACATCTCAAGCGCACCGCTTTGCACCTGCCCAATGGCAGACGCAGCCGCGGCGCCCGCTGTAATCGGCGTAGCCGTGTACCCCGGATTTAGTCCATACAGATCGCCGCCCAAACTGTGCAGTGCGCTGCCGGGATGCGCAACTGCGACAAGCCCGAGTTGTCCAAGCCGAACGACTGCCCCAGCCGCGTTTTTCGCAGTGACCACGCCTGACGGAGAAACGGAGAGCGTGTTCGTCTGAATCGCGCTTCCGTCAATGACCCGCCCATTCGACAAAAGCAGCGGATTTCCGCTTTGATTTGTAAGAATCATATGACCTGTCCGCCCATCGACGCTCCACTGCATCTGTCCCGCGCGCGTGTAGGCCACCTGTCCATTCGCCGTGCGCACCGCGAAAAATCCCCCACCGCCAATGGCAAAGTCCAGCGGATTTCCCGTCTGTACGATCGCCCCTTGCGTGAAGGAACGCGTCGGCGTCAGAGCGTATACACCCGTGCCAAGAGACAGCCCAGGTGGCGACTGGCGTCCAGGAACATTCGCGGCAACGGGCGACTGACCGTAGACCTGTGTGAGCGTATCGGCAAAATTCGTATCGACAGACTGATAGCCAACCGTATCGAGGTTTGCAATATTATTCGAGATCATATCCAAGCGATTCATCTGCGCTTGCAGTCCAGACGCCGCCGTGCTGAGCAGTCCCACGACACCCCATCCTTTCGCTCATGTCCGACACCTATCTCTTTGCAACTTGTTCGATCCCTATCCATTACAGATTGGGGACGCTTCCCACATCCTGCACCGTTTTTGAAAGCGTTTTGTCGATCATCTGAATCATTTTCTGATTCGCTTCATAACTGCGGTAAACGTTGATCATATCCACCATGTTTTGCGTCCCGCTGGCATTCGACGTTTCAAGCGTGCCCGATTTGACTGTTGCGTTTGAGCGATAGAGCGTCGACGCTGGCGTCAGCACATACTCATTTGCGCCAAGCGGCTGGATCGTCTGGACATCCACGTTGACCGGCGCAAACGTCCCCCCGGCAATCGGTTGTCCATTCGTGTTCACAACCGTGTACGAAGGGTGACCCGCCTGATCGAAGACCGGTCCGCCTGTCGGCGAAAAAATCGCTGTTCCCTGATACGCTGGATTCAATTTAATGCGCGAACCAAGCAGCACTTGCCCGTTGGCCCCCGTCCCGAGCAGTGCCTGCCCTGTCGAACTGACGAGAAATCCATTTCCGCCAACCGACAGCTGTCCATCCCGCGTGAGCGCAAGTCTTGTCTTCCCCTGCGCATCGACGTTCAACACGGGAAAAAAAGCGTGAACCCCGCCCGTTTGCGACGAGACGATCTGCACCGCCGCTTGCGCATTCGGTGTGTTGACCGTAAGTGGTTGCCCCGTCTTTGACACGACACGATAGGACTCGTTTCCTTGCGCGTCAACGACCGGACTGCCTGACGCGCCAAAAAGCGCCGCGCCGTGATACGCGGGATTGACAAGCACGCGCGCCCCCGCAATCGGAGCGCCATTTGCGTCCACAGGAAGGATCGGCTGCCCTGCGCCCGTCTCGATCACACCGCCGCGTCCCACGATAAATTGCGTCGTGCTCACAGGCGCCGGGCCTTTTGCAGTCTGCGCGTACACCGTGTCGCCTGTCGATGCAGGATCAATCAGCGCCAGATCAAGCGGACGGTTCGTCGTCTGCGGTATCCCTGGCGAGAAGTTTGAAACAGACTCCTGAAAGTAGGCTCCGTTTTGTAGCGTGCCAAGCGTCACCGCACCGGCGCCGTTTGAGCCAAGCGAATAGCGCTGTGCCAACTGCTCTGGAAACGACATCAATTGCCCCGACGACTGTTTGAACCCAGGCGTCGAGAGGTTTGCAATGTTGTTCATAATCACCTGCTGCAGTCGCTCATCCGCGAGCATGCCCGAAGCAGCCGAAGAAAGTCCATCCATCGCACCGATCCTCCTTTCCATCACGCCCCGACCGTGCATAGCAAAGGCATCACACGACAGGTTCATCCGTCGCCTAAAACCGCCGCCAGCCGTTTGCGCACACCTACGCGAACCTCGTTTGCGCGCAACAAGGCACGGCAAAAGCACTCCCTTAGCGGCGAACGCGCGCCGTCATCGCGACAGCTGGCTTGCCCCACTTGTCGATATTGTCAAGAAACGAACCCGTTCCCCGCGCCACACAGGTCATCGGATCATCTGCAACGTACACCGGCACCTGTAGCTCGTCCATCATGAGCTTGTCCATCCCGTGCACAAGTGCGCCGCCGCCTGTCAAAACAATTCCGCGATCAAAGATGTCTGCCGCGAGTTCCGGCGGCGTCTTTTCAAGCACGCTCTTGGCAGTCGCGACGATCGACTGCACCGATTCCTCAAGCGCTATGGCAATCTCTGACGTGCGGATCAACACCGTTTTGGGCAGTCCAGACACCATATCCCGCCCGCGCACATCGATCTCCTCATTCCGGCCCGTCGGGAACACAGATACCACTTGAATCTTTATATCTTCCGCAGTGCGCTCGCCAATCAAGAGATTGTGCTGGCGCTTTATATATCGAACAATCGCCTCGTCGAACTTGTCCCCTGCGATCCGAATAGAAGAGGCGGTGACGACGTCTCCGAGAGACAATACGGCAACATCCGTCGTACCTCCGCCAATATCAACGACCATGCTGCCACTCGGTTTCGTAATATCGATTCCGGCGCCAATCGCAGCGGCCTTTGGTTCTTCAATCAGATACACCTGTTTTGCGCCCGCAGCCTCTGTGGCCTGTCGGACAGCCTTCTGCTCCACCGATGTGATGTTTGCAGGGATACAAACCGCGACGCGGGGGCGGGAAAATAGCCCTTTCCCTATCGTTTTGGCAATAAAGTGTTTCAACATAATCTCGGTAATCTCAAAGTCCGCAATAACCCCTTCGCGCAGCGGACGGATCGCGACAATATTGCCCGGCGTGCGTCCGAGCATCCGGCGCGCTTCTTCGCCAACGGCCACAACGCGCTTTGTGTGACTCTCCATCGCCACCACAGAAGGTTCGTTGAGTACAATTCCTTTTCCTTTTACATGTACAAGTACGTTCGCAGTTCCCAAATCTACGCCGATATCCCGACCGAGCATGCTTTCAAATTTCCCTTCATCAACCAAACTAAGCGCAACCGCTTAGGCGAAGATGCAAACGTACATCACGCTTTAGTTTCTGTTCTACACCCGACTGCTAAATCCTCTTGCCAGCGAGAGTTTTTTCGTAATTTTCGTCGCCGGCTCATCCTTTCTGTATTTTTCTTTCGTCGCCTCACCTCCCCGCAGGTGGCGAATCGATTTGTGGTACTCAAGAATTTCCTTGACACGATTCGCTAGATCCGGATTGATTTCGGGCAGCCGCTCTGTCAGGTCTTTATGCACGGTGCTCTTGGATACGCCGAACTCACGGGCAATCGTGCGAACCGTGTTGCGCGTTTCGACGATGTACTCCCCGATCTTGATCGTGCGCTCCTTAATGTAATCGTGCACACCCTCGCCTCCCCACTGTCGCAAGTCTGCTACAGTATATGAGGGGGTGACTAGCGTATGCCTGATCTCCGTCCAACGTTCGCATTATCTCCGAATATCGCCTGTTTGCTCGTCCATTCTCGCTCTATCATCATATTTTGCTAGCATAGAAAAGACCGCCCATCCTCATTTTGGGAGCGGTCTTTTCTTTTCATTTGGTTGCTAGACAAATGGATCTAACTCTAGCATCCGCACATTTTTTTCACGGCCTTCGCCAAACCTGCGCAAGTTTCTATCTTACGAATTTACACTTGCGTTTTGGGAAGCACGGTGGCCGGGTTCACGTAAGCGCCGTCCTTTTGCACCTCAAAGAAGAGATGGTTGCCAAGCGACTGTTCTTCCACGTTTGACCCGCTGGTTCCAAGCACTTGTCCCTGCGCGACATGTTCCCCGACCTTTACCTTGACAGCGCCCAGCGACTGATAGATTGTGCTGTAGCCGTTCCCGTCGGAGACTGCCACCGTCTCACCCATCAGCGGGGAGTCATGCACATCGGTCACCGTGCCACCCGCTGCCGCAACGACTGGGAATGGCTTGCTGCTGTTTGCCACACCAAAGTCGTAGCCGGTCGACCCCGTGTACCCGTTATCGAAATAGACGAGTTCCTTTGCGAGTGTCGCATTGGTCACGCCGGATGCCGTTCGGTCATAGTAGCCGCGCTCAATGCTCATGCCGCTGAGTGTAGAAGGAACAGGCCAGCCCCACGTATTGCTTGAAACGGTCGTTGAAACAGGCGCCGTTGCACTTGGTTTGACCCCAGCATATTCTCGATGTGTTTGAACATACATAAGGCCAATGATCAAAGCGGCCACCGTCAGGTAGAGCGCCGGGTACATCACGCGCTTTGAGCGAAACCAGCCGCGCCGTGCGCTGCGCGTTCCTTCGTGTGAATCTTCCTGTGCAGGCGCTGGCGTATCCGTTGTCTCAGCGCCGATTTGACGATCGTCATCATGATTCATCTCAATCACCTCACTCCGCATTCTTGCCAGATTGAGGTAGTCTTAAACGAGGTTGGCACACAATTCTATTTTTTAGTAAAGGGGCATATCTTCCTCTTCTTCAGCAACCGCCTTGTCCGCCCCTGCAGCATTTGCCTCCGCATCTGCGGCATAGATTGCATCCGCCGCCTCAGGCAAATAGGTTAGTGTCGCACCGCGTTTCATCATTTCCCAATAGGCGCTCATCAAATTGAGTAACCTCTGCATGGTAACACCTCCATGCTCTAGGATTCCCCAAACAGAAAAAAACTGTCAGGATTTCCCCGACAGTTTCATCTTTTTTATTCCATATCCCGTTTTTCACGCCTGCGAACCGTAAAGTTTCTGCAGCGTTGCCGCATTTCTGGCATCAGTGCGAGGAAACCAGTTTCAGGCGTGCGTTCGCCTCGTCCGAGCGCTCAATGTGTGCGCCAAGCGAGCGAAGCTTTCCGACCAAATCGGCATATCCGCGATCGAGGTGCTCTAGGCCCGATACCTCTGTCTCCCCTTCGGCCGACAGCCCCGCGAGTACGAGCGCCGCCGCCGCCCTCAGATCCGACGCTTTAACCGCGGCCCCCGTCATTGGCTGCCCACCGTCGATCACCGCCGTTCGCCCCTCGATCCGCACCTCAGCACCCATGCGGCGCAATTCCGGAACATGCAAGAAACGATTCTCAAAGACAGTCTCCGTCGCAAGGCTGGTTCCTGGCAGCGTCGCCATAAACGCCATCATCTGCGCCTGAAGGTCTGTCGGAAAGCCCGGATGCGGAAGTGTTTTTACATCGATGGCGCGAAGCGGTTCCGTCGCGACGACGCGAATCCCGTGAATATCGTCTTCCACCGTAACTCCCGCCTCGCGCAGTTTCGCGCAGAGCGAGCTTAAGTGGTTGTAAATGGCGCCTTCGACAAACACGTCGCCGCGCGTGATCGCCGCCGCGATCATGTATGTGCCCGCCTCAATTCGGTCAGGAATCACGGTGTGGGTCGCCCCATGCATGAACGGGACGCCTTCTACGCGAATCACGTCCGTTCCCGCGCCGCGCACCTTTGCGCCCATCGCGTTCAAATAGTTCGCGACATCGACCACTTCCGGTTCTTTCGCCGCATTCTCAATAAGCGTCTGCCCTTGTGCGAGCGTCGCCGCCATCATTGTGTTGATCGTCGCACCTACGCTGATCAAATCAAGATATACACGCGCACCGCGCAGTTTGCCGTGCACATGACCTTCAACATATCCGTGTTCAATTGTTACAGTCGCACCTAACGCTTCAAATCCTTTTATATGTTGATCCACAGGCCGCTCGCCAATATTGCATCCGCCTGGGAGCGGGATGCGAAAATGTCCCGTTCGCGCAAGCAGCGGTCCCGCCACCCAAAACGACGCGCGCATTTTTCGGACCAACTCTTCCGGCGCAGTCGTTGTCTGCAAATTTTCGGCGCTAAGACGAATGAGCGCGTGCTGTGAAACATATTCCGCCTTGCCCCCGAGACTGCGCGTAACCTCGGCAAGGTTGTGAATGTCTGTGAGTGAAGGGACACCTTCGATGATCGATTCTCCCTGACTTGCGAGCAGTGACGCCGCAAGGATCGGCAACACGGCGTTTTTTGCACCGTCAACCTGAACAACCCCGGTCAGACGCTGCCCGCCCCGAACTTTAATCGTTGCCAACCCGACACCTCCGTTTCCCATTGTGCACAGACGGTTTGTCTGAACACGTTCGCTTAGTATTCTACCGTGATCATTGGGGAACCCACAAGTATTTCCGTGCGATGCGTGAATGAATTTGCGTGTGCCGCCACCTGAATGTTTTGAAGACCTTTCCCGACCGCGAGATTTGGAAGTGTCAGCGCGCTCTCCCCGGACATCACGGACGTGTAGGTATACGACGTCACGTGCGGACGGTTCACGTAAAGATGTTGCATCGCGGACGAAAGCAGGTTCATCCGGCTTTTCGCCGAGAGTTCGCGCGCCACACTGCCCATCAGCGTCGCGTTCACCTCTGGGTGCGCCGTCACTTCATGTGCGATCCGCACGACTCGCTCATACGATAAGAGGAAATCCGCCGACGTTTCATACGGCGCCGTGATGCGAATCACCGCAACGGTCTGCGCTGGCGCATTCGGATACGTAAGCGTCGCGCATAGCACCGAGGCGACACTGCCAGGCATGCCAGGAAGTGTTTCCGTCACCGCGACGACGTCCATGTTTGGCTGCTGACGCGCGTGAACACTCACTTTTGTCGCTACAGTGTGTGCCCCTGCCTGCGCTGAACTGGATCCAAAATTCTTTGCGATGCCAAGCGCCTCTTGACGAAGTGCGGCCTGCGTCCCGTCGACCTGCTTTAGCGTGAGCCACGCGTGCACCTCAAAGCGCTGTGGCGTCGCCTTCATGTGCGCAAACGTCGCGCTGAGCGTCTCTGGCACAAATGCCGCCGGCTGCGCATCCACGCGCGCCGCAACCGCCTGTCCCGCCTGATAGGTGAGCCCGCCACCGAGTAAGAGTAAAATCGCCACTGATGCCAGTTTTCGCATGTTTCCCATCTCCCATACACGAATCGTTACGATTCAGTATGGACGGGTAAAACATGGAATATACGAATCTCTCATTCATCTTCTACATTTTTAAAGGTCAGAGAACAATTCACCCACGCAACGCATTGGTAGCGCTGATATACTGCGCCACAAATCCAGAGAGCGCTGAACCGAGGATCATTGCAAGCACGATCCGAAGCATTCGCGCCGAGCGCGTGGTTCGGTCTTTGACGAAGATCTCCCAGCGCAATGCGCCAAGCGCCCCCCACGCGATCAGTGTGCCCATGAGCAGCATAAAGAGCGTAAGTGCGCCTTGCAATCCCTGGGAAGACGTTCCTGCCATTCCACACTCACCCTCATCGCATTCTTAATCAGGATACGGACGGCGCCGCAAATTTCTGTCCGTTTGCCCGTCAGGAGCTTTCAAGTGCCAGTCCCGCAAGCATGGACAGCGTCGAATCGTCCATCGGAGGGTTGTGCAGTCCCGCCCGCACATCGCGGTAACAGCGCGCAAGCGGCGTGCTGTGAAGGATGCTGTTGCCGCCAACGACGCGCATGGAGAGATCCACCATGCGCAGCGCCGCGTGTGTCGCGACATACTTGGCCGCCGCCAAGTCACCGCGCATCGCGAGTCGATCTGCAGGTTCGGCCCGATCGTAGCGCTCCGCCACCTGATACAAAAGCGTTCGCGCGCTCATCCGCTCAATCTCGATCTGACCGAGTTTTTCGCGGACGTGCGGCAACTGGCCGATCGGATGAGAAAGGCTGTTCGGCTGATACGTGCGCGCAAACTCAAGTGCATAGGCGCGCGCTTCGTTGCCAACGCCAAGATAGGTCGCCGGGATGTGCAAGAGCCAGCCACTGCCGTCTGCGCTGCGCTTCATTTTTTTTCCAGGCTCCGCCTCGTCCGTCAGATCCTCATCCGGCACAAACACATCCGTCAAGCGCAGTGTGTGACTGCCCGTTCCCGCCATGCTCATGCTGTCCCACGTCTCTTCGATCGCAACCCCCGGGCTGTCTTTGCGCACCAAAAACTCGCCGACTCGCGCGCGGTCTGGCATATACGCGCTCACTAAAATATGCGTGAGTACGGGACTGCCTGTCGCCCACGTCTTTCGTCCAGTGATCTTGAAGCCGCCCGCAACCTTCACCGCCGTCGTCGTCGGTCGGCCCCCGCGACTCGGGCTGCCTGTCTCCGGCTCCGTTCCGCAGGCGTTGATCATCGCGCGCGCGTGTACCGCATCCTTTGCAAACTGGGCATAGCGCGCAGGCGACCACGCGTTTGCCAGGCGCAGGCCAAGCGCAATCCCGACATGCCAGCCCATGACAAGCGCCGCAGACGCGTGGGCCTCTGCGATGCGCTCTTGGCACAGCAACATCTGATACAGGTTTGCGCCGCGTCCGCCAAGCTCTTTTGGGATCGTCAGCAAGTTGTACGACGCGTCAAGCAAAAGCGCGACCGCTTCCCCCGCGAAGTGGTGTTCATCTGCCTCTGCGCACCCGCGAACCTTTGCCGCGAGCTCCTCTGCATAGGAGACGAAGGAGTCGTCCTCTTGGTTTCTTATCATCGGATCACGCACTGCGACCCCTCCCTTCTCGTGGGTGTGAGCGACTCAGCCAAACCAGTGCAAATTCGAGAGCAAGTCCGTGACAGGCCCTGGGAAGATCCCGAGCCAAAGTGTCCCGATGGCGCAAAGCGCAACGACAATGTGCTGCATGGGCGAACTGCGTACAGGCGCACGGTCTCCCTCTGGGTCTTTTCCGTACATCGCGCGAAGGATGCCAAAGTAGTAATAAAATGCGATCGCGCTCGTCGCAAACAGCACGACGCCAAGCCAAATTTGGCCGGCGCCGATCGCGCCTAGAAAAATGGAAAATTTCCCAAAAAATCCGGCGGTAAGCGGGAGCCCTGAGAGCGAAAGTAAAAACAGCGTCATCATTCCGGCAAGCCACGGCGACCGTCTGGAGAGTCCCGTAAACGCATGCACATCTTCCGATCCGCCGGCGTCTGCGACAACGCCGAACACGGCAAACGCGCCGATCGTCATGAATGAATACGCGAACAGATAAAAGACTGTGCTCGAGAGGTTCTGCCACATCACGGACGCAAGCGTCGAGGAACTGAGCGATGAGAACGGAATGAGCAGATAGCCCGCCTGTCCGATGCTCGAATAAGCCAGCATCCGTTTGATATTGCGCTGCGAGAGCGCCCCGAGATTCCCTATGACCATTGTGATGACGGCGATCCAGCCGACAAGGCCAAACCACTCGCCAAGTTTTGCGCCAAAGAGCCAAACGATCACGCGGAACAAAAAGCCGAGCACCGCGCCTTTTGAGACGACGGCGAGATAGGCGGTAATCGGCGTTGGCGCGCCCTCGTAGACGTCCGCCGTCCAGAGGTGAAACGGCGCGGCTGAGATCTTGACAAAGATGCCGACGAGAATAAGCGCCATGGACAGATACACAAACCCTGGCTCGCTGCCATATGCCGTTTGCAGCGCCGTCGCAATGCGGCTAAGGCCTGTCGATCCCGCGATCCCGTAGAGAAACGAAAGCCCGTAGAGGATGATCGCTGAGGCAATCGAGCCGATGATCAGATATTTGA
Organism: Ferroacidibacillus organovorans; assembly: GCF_001516615.1. Taxonomy (GTDB): domain Bacteria; phylum Bacillota; class Bacilli; order Alicyclobacillales; family SLC66; genus Ferroacidibacillus; species Ferroacidibacillus ferrooxidans_B. The sequence continues at coordinate 54,995 of NZ_LPVJ01000054.1, forward strand.
GTCCGGCCTCCGAGGATTTCACGTTCTTGCGGTGCAGCGCGACGAGCACGTAGGACGTGATGGAGAGCAGTTCAAGTCCCACGTAGAGTGTGACCAAGTCAAGCGCGCTGCAGATCACCATCGCGCCAACCGTCGCAAAGAGCACGAGATAGGCGTACTCAAACGCGAGTTTCAGACGCGCCTGGGAGGCGATGGCAAAAAGCAGGACGAGCAGTGCCGAAACGAGGATGAAGAGTGAAAAGATGGTGCCAAAATCGTCGACGGCGATGACGGCGATTGAGTAGGTCGCAAGCGCCGCGTGCAGTTTGCTCCAGGTGAGCGGCAGCGCGACGAGCACAGAGAAGACAGCGATCCACGGCGTACCCTGTTTTGCCCGCCCCGTCACCATAAACTCATAGACCATGGCGACAAAACCGCCGATGGCAAGCACAATCTCCGGCCCTAGCGCATTCCACACTTGAGTAAAGGTAAGCATCCCTGATTCAACCTCCGATCCTTCCCGCAAGCGCCTGCACGGTCGGGTGCACGACGACGCCGAGGATGTTTGGGAAAACCCCGATTGCGATGACAAACGCCACGAGGACGATCAGGGGTATCGCTTCTGTCACGCTCGCGTCGCGGACGATGCCTTGTCCTTCTTGCGCTGCCTCTTGCGCAGGGCCAAAGGTGGTTCGCTGCATCGCATATAGAAGATAAAGCGCCGCGAGAATCATGCCGAGTGTGGCGAGCGTCGAGACCCACGGAAAGCGTTCGAAACTGCTGACAAACAGCGTGATCTCGCTGATGAACCCAGAGAGTCCGGGCAGGCCGACGGTGCCAAGCGCCGCAACGAGCAGGACGCCCGAGAGCACAGGAAGAGACTTTGAGAGTCCACCCAGTTTGCCGATCTCATAGGTTCCCGTGCGCTCTGCCTGCGCGCCGACTGTGTAAAAGAGCAGCGCCGTGAGGAGGCCTGATGAGACGAGCATGAAAACGGCGCCTTGCAGTCCCAGCGCGTGCATGGAGCCGATCGCAAGGAGCACCAGTCCCATGTGGCTGATCCCGGAGAAAGCGATCAGACGGCGCCAATCGCGCGCGGCGATCGCCGCAAACGCACCGTACAGGATGCTGATGACACCGAGAACGGCGAGCCACTCGCTGTACTTGGCGAGCGCCAGTGGCAGCATCGACACGACAAAGCGCAGCATGATGTAGAGTCCCACCTTCATCAGCACGCCGCCAATCAGCATGTTGGTGCTCGTGTCGCTCTGCTCATGCGCATCGATCAGCCATGTGTGAAAAGGCACGAACGCTTCTTCGATCAGAACAGCAAACAAGAAGACGAAAAACAGCCATGTCTGCGTACCGAGCGCGAGCGGGGCTTTGACAGATTCGTCGAGCAACTGAAGCAGGTTGAGCGACATGAAATTCGGCCCGTACGCCATGTACTGCGACGCGCTGACAGCAGTCGCAGACGAGGCGAGCGCGTATGCCAGTCCCACAAAGCCAAGCAGCAAAAAAACGCTCGCGATGCCGCGATAAATGAGAAACTTGAAGGCGGCGTACTGGCGGCGCTCCTGCCCAAAGATCAGGATCAAGAAGAAGGATGCCACAAGTGTCATTTCAAGAAAGAAGAAAAACGTAAAGAGATCGGCGGAGGCAAACACACCGTAGAGTCCGCTGACAAGAAACATCTGCCACACGTAGTGCGCTTTAACGCGCGTGATGACGCGAAAGCTGCGCACCGCCGCCATGACACTCACGATCCCGGTCAACATGACAAGCGGAAGTGAGATGCCGTCGACGGCGAAGGCGAACGTGATGGTAAGCGGCGTCCCCGCAAACGCGTTGTTGATGGTGGCCCACGGGATGGTTAGCACGAACTGGTACGCAGCGTCGCTCCGCTGAAACGCGATGTACGCAGCGAGTGCAAACAGTGCCGAGAGAAGCGATCCGAGCAGCCCGATGCTGCGCGCGATGGTGTGCGCCCGATCGTTTAGCGTGAGCGTGAGCAGCGCCGCAAAGACTGGGATGAGAACGATCATCAAGAGTACGTTTTGCATCAGAGAACACCCCCAATTCCGAGCGCGATGGCAACCAGCGCGACGAGTCCAAACAAGGTCAGGACGCCGTAGGTCTGGATTTGGCCTGTGTTCGCATACTTGAGGGAGACGCCACCGGTATACCCAAGTTCTCCGAGCATGCGCACGATCCCGTCGATGATGAAGCGGTCGATGAAGGCGATTGCTCGCGCGATAGCGAATACCGGGACGACAATCAGGTAGTGATAGATCTCATCAATGTAGAATTTGTTGTAGCTCAGGGTGTACAGGACGCCCATGCGCTTGGCGAACGCCGCTCCCCGATTGGCGCGCCCGTATACGCTGTATGCAAGCCAAATGCCAAGCAGTGCGATGATGACGGAGACGAGGATGAGCGGAAGGCTTGCCGGCGGGTCGATGCCAATCCCCATGGAATGTCCGTACGTAAGAAAGCGGGTGACGAGCGGATCAAACGGGGTGTTCAAAAACCCGCTGAAAGTCGCCAGGACGGCGAGGACAAGCAGCGGAATCACCATGGCGCTGCCACCCTCATGCGCGGTTTTTTCGCCTTTTTGTTCACCCCAAAAGACGAGGAAGTACACGCGAAAGATATAGAATGCGGTAAAAAATGCGGCAAGCAGTCCCATCGCGTACAGCACATAATGTCCCGATTGAAACGTGGCCGAGAGAATCTCGTCTTTTGACCAAAATCCGGCAAAAGGAGGCACGCCTGCAAGCGCCAGTGCGCCAGCCAGAAAAGCGATGTGTGTGATTGGCATCTTTTTGCGCAGGCCTCCCATAAAAAACAGATCCTGCGTGTCTAGCGCATGGATCACGCTGCCTGCGGTCAAAAAGAGGAGCGCTTTGAAGAAGGCGTGTGTCATCAAATGGAAAATTCCTGCCGTGTATGCGCCGACGCCAAGCGCCATCATCATGTAACCGAGTTGCGAGACCGTGGAATAGGCAATCACGCGCTTGATGTCGCGCTGGGTGAGACCGATCGACGCGGCGAGCAGCGCGGTGATGCCCCCGATCACGGCGACGGTTTCGCTGGCGGCGGGGGATGCGGCGAATAGGGGCTGCATTCGGGCAACCAGGTAGACGCCCGCTGCCACCATGGTCGCCGCGTGAATGAGCGCGGAGACAGGTGTCGGGCCTTCCATGGCGTCAGGCAGCCAGACGTGCAGCGGGAATTGTGCGGATTTGCCGACGGCGCCGATGAAAACGAGCAGTGCAGTGAGTGTGATAAAACCGCTGCTGCTCATGCCAAACGGCACCGATGCGCCGTGATAGGCGAGCGTTGCAACTTGCGAGAACGCATAGCCCGCGGTGTAGAGCCCGTTAAAATCGAATGTGCCTGTCGCAATGTAGAGCAGGATGATCCCGATAAAGAGTCCGACATCGCCGATGCGCGTGACGATAAACGCTTTTTTGGCGGCGGCGGCGGCTTCCGGTTTGTAATACCAGAAACCGACGAGCAGGTAGGAACAGACGCCGACGAGTTCCCAGAAGATGTAGAACTGAAGCAGGTTCGGCGAGATGACCAGTCCGAGCATGGAAAAAACAAACAGGTTTAGGTATTGATAAAAGCGGGAGAAGCGTTCGTCACCTTTCATGTAGCTGCGTGAAAAGAGCAGCACGAGCGCACTGACGAGCGTGACGACAACGAGCATCAGGGCGTTTAGCATCGTGACTTCATAGCCGACGGTGAGGGTATGCGCCCCAAAGTCAAGCCAGGCAAAGGTCGTAGGCGCCGTCGGCCCACTCACGGCAACTTCGGCCAAAACGGCAATCGCCAGGAGAAACGAGAGAAGTACGGCGGACACAGAGATGCCCGCAACCACTGGTTCTGAGATGCGCCGACCCGCGACAAGGAGGATCGCGTAGACGAGCAGCGGTATGGCTGGAATCAGCCAAGCTTCATTGGCCATCGAATCACCTTCTGTCTAGGCTATTTCACTCGTATCGATTACCACTTCATGGTGTTGACATCGCGCACGTCCGCGCTGTTTCTCAAGCGGAAAAACGCGAGCAAAATGGCGAGTCCGACAGCGACTTCTGCCGCCGCAATCGCGATATTGAATAGAGCGAACACTTGACCGTTGGCGTTTGGTGTCACACCAAAGTGAGAGAATGCGATCAGGTTGATGTTTGAGGCGTTCAGCATCATCTCGATCGAGATCAGCACGATGATCAGGTTGCGTTTGGTCAGCGCGCCATAGAGGCCGATGCCAAAAAGGATCACGCCAAGCGCCAAAAACGGTTGCAACGCCACGATTTACTCCTCCTTTCGCGCGATCACCACGGCGCCGACAAGCGCGGCGGTGAGGATCAAGGTCACCAGTTCAAAAGGCACGGTGTATGTGTGAAAGAGCGACTGGGCGATCAAGACAACGGAGGGTTTCGGGAATGGATCAACCTTCGCCGTGGCGACAGGCCATGACGTCCCCCTTATCACAAAGAGCAAGAGCGCACAGAAAACGGCAACGCCAAGCAGCGTGAAGACGCTGCGTTTGCCGGGCCCCGGGTAACCGGTGTCGTCCCCTTTTTGCGTGAGCATCAGCGCAAACACCATAAGAATCGTTATCGCTCCGGCATAGATGAGAATCTGGACGACGCCGACGAAATCGGCGCCAAGCAAGATGAAAACCCCTGCGACGCCAAGAAACACACCGCCAAGCGCAAGTGCCGTGTGCATCACCTTTGTCAGGGACATGACCATGACACCGGACGAGATGATGAGGAGAGAGAGCAAGAAGAAGGCAACCGTCTCGCCAGTAACTGGGACTCCAAGGATCATTCCGGCTGTCCCCCTTCGCCCTGGCTGGCTGGCACGGTTTCATTGGCAGGCACAGCCGCCGCGTTTGCCTCTTTGGGTGACGCCTTCTGCCCTGCGCCACTCGCCGCCTCTGCGTTTGCGGCTTGCGCCTCGCGCGCCGCATTTGCTTCTTCTTCCGCTTTGGCATCCTGAAGCGCCTTGTAGCTTCCGTGCTCGATATGATTCTGATAAAGCCACTTCATGTCCTTATAGAGAGAATCACGTGTATAAGAAGCCAATTCGAACTGATCTGTCATGCGAATCGACTCGGTCGGGCACACCTCTGTGCAGAGATCGCACAAAATGCAGATCTCAAAATTGATGTCATAGGTGTCGATCCGCAGTTTTTTGTTCTCATCCCGCGTCCCAGACAGCGAGATGCAACTCGTCGGACAGATGCGCGCACATTGGTTGCACACGATGCACAGTTCGGGAATGAATTCGTGGATGCCGCGAAACCGCTCAGGCCAGACTGGTTTCACCTCAGGGTACATGAGTGTGACTTTCTTCTTTGGCAATTGCCGAATCGTGACGCCGAGTCCTTTGAATACGCCGAACATGGTTCCACCTCCAGTTGCCTTGATTCATGACGGACGCGCTTTACAGCAATACGACACCTGCGGTCACGACCAAGTTGGCGAGCGCGACGGGAATCAGCACTTTCCACGCAAAGCCCATCAATTGATCACCGCGAATGCGCGGCATGGTGGCGCGCACCCAAAATACGAAAAAGATACAGGCGCTCGTTTTGATCGCAAACCAAATCCAAGAAGGCAGAAAGGGTCCACTCCAGCCGCCGAGAAAAAGTGTCGTCGCAAGCGCGCACAGCGCAAAGACGTACACGTACTCTGAGAGCATGAAAAAAGCAAAGCGAAAGCCTGAGTACTCCGTGAAATAACCGGCGACCAGTTCCGACTCAGCCTCTGGCAAGTCAAACGGCGTCCGATTGAGTTCGGCGAGTCCCGCGATCATAAAGATGACGAAACCGACGATCTGCGGAATGATGTACCAGATGTGCCGCGATTGGTCGACGACAATAGTGTTCAGGTTGAGCGAACCTGTCAGCAGGACGACGCCGATGACTGACATGCCAAGCGGAATCTCGTAGCTGATCATCTGTGCGGCGGAGCGCATTCCGCCGAGCAGTGAATATTTGTTGTTTGACGCCCACCCGCCGAGCACGATGCCAAGGATCGTGATGGACGAGAGCGCAAGATAGAGCAGGAGTCCTACCTGCGTGTTTGACGTAAACACGTGGGTCGCGGTAAAGGGAATAAGTGCGAGCACCATGAAAGACGGTACAAAGGCGATGATTGGCGCAAGCAAAAAGAGCGAGCGATCCGCGTTTTCTGGGACGATATCTTCCTTAATGAGCAGTTTGAGCACGTCGGCAATGGACTGCATGAGGCCGAGTGGACCCACGCGATTCGGGCCGATCCGCAGTTGCATCCAGCCGATGATCTTGCGTTCAAAATAAATCAGGTACGTGACGATGCCAAGAATGAGGCCAAGAATGAGAACGCCGCCGATCACCATGCCGAGAAACCCTGTGCCAGAAAGCGGGGAGGATTGCCAGTTCAGCATCACCCGTCCACCTCCCCCAGCACAATATCCACAGCGCCTAAAATGGCAATCAAATTCGACATGCTCTGTCCGATCAGCAACTTGCGGAGAATCTGCAGATTGACAAAAGACGGTCGGCGCAGTTTGAGGCGATAGGGCTTATCCTTGCCGTCTGACACAATATAAACGCCGAGTTCGCCGCGCGCACCCTCGATACCAGCGTAGTACTCGCCCGCCGGAACGCGGATGAGCTTTGGCACCTTCCCGAGGATCGGTCCCTCCCCAATCGCATCCACCGCCTGTTCGACGATGCGCAGCGACTGCTCCATCTCTAGCATGTGCAGCCAATAGCGGTCAAAGCAATCGCCTTTTTGTCCGAGTACCACATCAAAGTCGAACCGATCGTAGATGCCGTACGGCTGATTTTTGCGCAAGTCCCAATTGAATCCTGTGGAGCGGAGATTGATCCCGGACAAACTGTGATTGATCGCTTCTTCTTGCGTGAAAACACCGATGCCCTTGACGCGATTGAGAAAAATCTCGTTTCCTGAAATAAGGTCGTCGTACATGCGGATCTTGTCTCGCATAAAGGGGATAAATTCTCGCACCTTTTGCAGCCAACCAGGTGGCGCGTCCCATTTCACACCGCCGATGCGCATGTAGTTATACGTCAGACGGGCGCCGCAGATCTCATTGAACAACTGCACAATGCGCTCGCGCTCTTGAAATACGTACAGAAATGGGCTCATCGCGCCAAGATCAAGCAGATACGCTCCGACAAACAACAAGTGCGAAGCGATCCGATTCAGTTCCATCACGATGATCCGCAAGTGCTCTGCCCGCTCTGGAATCTCCAGATCAAGTGCGTACTCGACGGCATGCACGAGCGCGTAGTTGTTGATCATCGAGGCGAGATAATCCAGACGATCGGTGTACGGTATGATCTGCGTGTACTGCAAATTTTCGGCGAGCTTTTCCGTTCCCCGGTGAAGGTAGCCGACTACCGGATCTGCATCCACAATCTCTTCACCGTCAATGGTAACCACCAGACGGAATACGCCGTGCGTGCTCGGGTGCTGTGGACCGACGTTTAGAATCATTTCTTCCGATCGAAGCGTACTCATTCGCTCGTATCACCCCCACTGTGCGGAGCGTTTTCAAATTCTGAGAAATCCTTGCGGAGTGGATGACCGTTCCACTCTTCCCACATCATGATGCGCCGCAAGTCAGGATGCCCCGTGAAATGAATCCCGAGTAAGTCATACGCTTCGCGCTCTTCCCAATTGAGCCCTGCAAACAGCGGAGTGATCGACTCAAGCGTTGCCGGATCGCGCGGCGTGCGCGTTTTCAGGCGAATTCTGCGTCCGCGCACAAAGGAATGGACTTCAAAAATCACCTCAATATAATCCTTGTAATCGGTTCCCGCGAAAACGCGGATGTAGAGAAATTGCTGTTCAGGATCTTCCTTAAGGAATTTTACGACTGCATACCAGGCGTCTTGTTCGACACGCAAGACAGGAAGCGACTTTGTCGCTGAAATCTCCGCGATGACTCCCGCACCGCACGCTTTCTCGATCTCAGCTTTTAACGATTCCGCGTACGCAGTCGCCTCAATCACCCGCGGATCGGGCGGCGCAGGCGCTTTGGCGGGTCGGGCAGGAGGCTCCTTTTTGACGGCCCCTTCCGTTGTTGCCGCCGTTTTTTCTGTCGTTACAGCCTTTTCTGGTTTCACAGACTTCTCTTGTTCTCCTGCGTGTTCCACTGGGGGTTTCTCGTCGGTCAACTCGACACCCTCTTCCCGGCAGCTTCCATGCGGATCTTCTCTTGAAGTTTGTTAAGCCCATAGATGAGGGCAGGAGGAGACGGTGGACAGCCTGGAATATACACGTCGACCGGCACAATCTGGTCGACGCCTTTAACGACCGAATAAGAGCGCACATACGGTCCGCCCGCCGTCGCGCACGAGCCCATCGCGATCACCCATTTGGGGTCTGGCATCTGATCGTAAAGGCGACGAAGCAGCGGCGCCATTTTTTTGGTCACTGTGCCCGCGACGATCATCACATCCGATTGGCGCGGCGATGCTCGAAAGATGATTCCGAACCGATCCAGGTCGTAGTGCGAAGCACCAGCCCCCATCATCTCAATCGCACAGCAGGCAAGTCCAAAGGTCATCGGCCACAAGCTGTTGCTGCGCGCCCACCCCTTGATCTGTTCAAGTGTACTGACCACGACACCTGCCCGTCGCAGCTCTTGAGATTCTTCTTCTGTGAACCCGTCATAGTGAATGACGGGAAGTGACACGCCCTGCGAAGAAACGTTTACATCCATTCCAGCACCTTCTTCCTCCAGGCATAAATAAGGCCAATCATCAGGAGTACGACAAAGATCATCATCTCGACGTAGCCAAACACACCCAAGGTGAGATACGAAACAGCCCACGGATACAGAAAGATAATTTCTACATCAAAAATGACAAACATCAATGCAAATAAATAATACCGCACATTGTACCGCGAACGCGCATCGCCGATCGGTTCAAGGCCGCTCTCATAAGTCGAGTTCTTTGCCTTTGAAGGTTTGTTTGGGCGAAGAAGCGGTCCCAAGACGGCGAGCGCCCCAATCGGAAGCGCAATGGCAAGTACAAGAAAAACCAATATAAAAATGAATGCGTTAGCGTACAGACAGATCCCCCCTATCCCCAAATAACGGCGCCGCCGATTATTTTTCCATAGACGGTGGTGCGAGAGCGCCATGGCGCCGTCTATCTACACGTATCAAGAAATCGTGATAGGTATGACTCCTTCGCCATTATAACAGAGTGTAGAAATTTATAACAACAGATTATGGGAATATAAGGAAAGCCCGTCGCCCTGATTTAAAATCAGTGCGACGGGCGATGAAACACTCAACGGTGTGATGCGCGTTTCGGGGAAAGCTCCGAGGCGCGCAGGCGATTGAGCGATCGTTCAAGCGCGAGTTCTGCGCGCATGACATCGACATCATCCCCGCGCAGTGAGAGCCGCTGTTCTGCCCGCTCCTTTGCGCGCATCGCGCGATCCACATCAACCATCGATCCGATCTCTGCAGAATTGACAAGGAGCGAGACCTGATCCGGGAGAACGTGCAAAAATCCGTCGGATGTCGCCACATAGTCCTCACCGTGTTCCGTGCGAATCTTTACGATTCCCGGTTTCACGGTTGTCGCGAGCGGGGCGTGGCGCGGAAGGACTCCGATCTCACCGGCGCCCGTACGAACCGTGAGAAACTCGACCGGTTCTGAGAACACAACGCGATCAGGTGTCACGATTTCGAATGGAATCGTACTCATGCGGTCACCTCCCCGGATTTAGACGCGAAATCCGTCGCGTTCCGCTTTTTCCAGAACATCTTCAATCGCGCCACAGTACGTGAAGTAACTCTCCGGAATCTCGTCATGCTTGCCTTCGAGAATTTCGCGGAAACTGCGCACTGTGTCTTTAACCTGCACATACTTTCCTGGAATGCCTGTGAATTGCTCACCGACAAAGAACGGCTGAGAGAAAAAGTTCTGAATCTTGCGCGCACGCGACACGATCAGCTTATCTTCATCGCTCAACTCATCCATGCCAAGAATGGCAATGATATCCTGAAGTTCTTTGTAGCGCTGCAAGACTGCCTGGATGCCCCGTGCAACATTGTAATGCTCTTCCCCAACTATCTCCGGAGAAAGCGCGCGCGATGTTGACGCGAGCGGGTCGACAGCCGGGAAAAGTCCCATGGACGCAATGCGGCGCTCAAGGTTCGTCGTCGCATCCAAGTGCGCAAATGTGTTGGCCGGCGCTGGATCGGTGTAGTCGTCAGCCGGCACGTAAATCGCCTGAATCGATGTAATAGAGCCGCGCACGGTTGAGGCGATACGCTCCTGAAGTTGGCCCATCTCTGTCGCCAGCGTCGGTTGGTAACCAACCGCAGACGGCATGCGGCCGAGCAGTGCAGACACTTCTGAACCCGCCTGTGTGAAGCGGAAGATGTTGTCAACAAAGAGCAACACATCGCGCTGTTCCATGTCGCGAAAGTATTCCGCAATGGTCAGCCCGGAAAGCGCCACGCGCAGACGCGCGCCGGGCGGCTCGTTCATCTGGCCAAACACCATGCTGGTTTTATCAATAACACCGGAATCTTTCATCTCATGATACAGATCATTGCCTTCGCGCGTACGCTCGCCTACCCCCGCAAAAACGGAGTAGCCGCCGTGCTCTTTTGCGATGTTGTGAATCAGTTCTTGAATTAAGACCGTTTTGCCGACACCCGCGCCGCCAAACAGCCCGATCTTACCACCTTTGAGATAGGGGGCCAAAAGATCGACAACTTTAATGCCCGTTTCAAACACTTCCGCCTTCGTCGTGATGTCTGAAAACGGAGGCGCTTCGCGATGAATCGCCCAGCGCTCCGGAGATTCGACCGGACCCGCTTCGTCGATTGGTTCACCGAGCACGTTGAAAATTCGTCCGAGCGTCCCCGCGCCGACTGGCACCGAGATCGGGCGTCCTGTATTCACCACTTCTGCCCCGCGCACGAGTCCATCTGTCGAAGACATCGCAATTGAACGCACAACATTGTCACCTAAGTGAAGCGCCACTTCAAGCGCGATGTGGATCGAAACGTCCCCTTCATAATCCACGCGAAGTGCATGATTGATCTCAGGCAATTGACCTGTCGGGAACCGTACGTCTACGACGGGACCCAAAACCTGAACCACACGTCCTGTACTCAACGATGTCCCTCCTCTGTTCTTATTTCAGCGCCTCAGCGCCGCCGACCACTTCTGCGATCTGCGTGGTAATCGCCGCCTGCCGCGCTCGGTTAAGCGTTAGCGTAAGCGATCCGATCATGTCTTTTGCCGCATCGGTCGCATTACCCATCGCCGTCATGCGCGAACCGTGTTCACTCGCCTTTGCGTCAAGCACAGACTGAAACACGAGAGTCTCAGCGTAACGCGGCAAAAGTTTTGCGAGAAGCGCCTGCTCATCTGGTTCAAAGATAAAATTGACACGGCGCGGCTCTCTGTCGCCCGCAAGATCCGTGAGTGGCAACACCTTTTTGACAACCGTCTGTTGGGTCACTGCATTGATAAATTCGTTATAAACGAGATACAGCTCATCAAACTCTTCATTCGCGTACGCTTCAATGACTTGTTCTGCAAGCGGCCTGATAAGCGCATACGTTGGTGCGTCCGACAATCCAACCGCCTCGCCGCCCAGAGGATAATTCATCCGGCGGAAAAAGTCGCGCCCTTTGCGGCCCACCGCGAATACGGTATACGCGTCTTTATCCTTGTGGCGAAACGCCTCAAGCGCTTTGCGAATCACGTTGGCGTTGTAGGGACCCGCCAACCCGCGGTCTGACGTCACAACAAGGTACCCGGTCTTGCGCACTGGACGCACCGCAAGCATGGGATGCTTCACAGACCGCACGGAAGGCGCGAGATCCGTGAGCATCTCCTGCAGCTTCTGCAGATAGGGCTTGGAGAGTTGCACAGCCTCTTGAACGCGGCGCAGCTTTGCAGCGGCGACCATTTCCATAGCCTTCGTGATCTGCGCTGTATTCTGAACACTTTTTATCCGTCTGCGAATGTCACGCGTATTTTGTGGCACATCTTCACCACCCTTGCCTCTCGGCCGTATTGATCATCATGCGTGCCGTTTATTGCCACAATCTCACGCTTTATGCACACGCGAGCATTTCACGCGATGAGCGCACGAGCAAATCAACTGACAAACGAAGCTTTAAACTTGGCAATCGCCTCTTTTAGGAGGCTTACCGTTTCGTCGCCAAGCGCTTTTGTCGCCACGATGTTTTCGAAAACCTGCGGATACGTGGATGAGATAAACGCGAGCCACTCTTGCTCAAAACGTCCCACCGCATTGCTTGGAATATCGTCAAGATGACCGTTGACCGCGGACCAAATGGAAACAACCTGGCGCTCAACAGAGAGCGGTTGATGCAAACCCTGTTTGAGAATCTCAACCATCCGCTCACCGCGCGTCAATCGCGCGAGCGTAGCCTTGTCAAGATCCGATCCGAACTGGGCAAACGCCTGCAACTCGCGATATTGCGCAAGATCAAGGCGCATCGTTCCGGCGACCGATTTCATCGCTTTGATTTGCGCGGAACTTCCGACGCGAGAGACTGACGTACCGACATTGACCGCAGGGCGCACTCCTGAGAAAAAGAGGTCAGCCTCAAGAAAAATTTGTCCGTCTGTGATCGAAATGACGTTAGTCGGAATATAGGCCGAAATGTCGCCGGCCTGCGTCTCGATAAACGGAAGCGCCGTAAGAGAACCGCCGCCGCGCTCATCGCTCAATTTTGCCGCGCGCTCAAGCAAGCGCGAATGCAAGTAAAACACGTCGCCAGGATACGCCTCGCGGCCTGGAGGACGGCGAAGCAGCAAAGACATTTCACGGTACGCAGCCGCTTGCTTCGTCAAATCGTCATAGATGACAAGCGCATGCTCACCATTGTAGAGGAAGTACTCGCCCATCGCGCATCCCGCATAAGGCGCAAGAAACAAAAGCGGAGCAGGATCAGATGCGTTCGCCGCAACGACGGTGGTGTATTCCAGCGCGCCATACTTGCGGAGTGTCTCAACGACCTGTGCCACCGTCGACTGCTTCTGGCCAATCGCGACATAGATACATTTCACGCCATTGCCTTTTTGGTTGATGATCGTGTCAATCGCAATCGTCGTCTTACCCGTCTGCCGATCGCCAATGATCAATTCCCGTTGACCGCGGCCGATCGGAATCATCGCGTCAATCGCCTTGATCCCTGTCTGAAGCGGCTCAGAAACTGATTTGCGGTCAATGACGCCAGGAGCCATTGACTCGACGGGGCGAAATGCTGTCGCCTCAATCGGACCGAGATTATCCAAAGGTTGTCCGAGCGGATTCACGACGCGTCCAAGCAACGCTTCACCGACTGGGACTTGTGCAATGCGACCCGTGCGACGCACTTGGTCGCCTTCTTTGATGCCTTCAACCGATCCGAGGATGATGACGCCGACATTGTCCTCTTCAAGGTTAAACGCCAAGCCAAAAACGCCATTAGAAAACTCGACGAGCTCTCCCGCCATGACGTTATCCAAGCCGTAAAGGCGGGCGATCCCGTCACCGACTTGAAGAACAACGCCGGTCTCATAACTCTCTACTTGCGCATCAAACTGCTCGATTTGCTTACGAATCAGTGAACTGATTTCATCTGGACGAATGCTCAACGGTTTCCCTCCTCACACAATCCGTTTCTCTAAAAGCGCGACACTCAGTTGCCGAAGCGCATTTTTCACTGAAGAATCAATCAGGCGATTGCCGAGTTGCAGCTTATATCCGGCAATCAGATCCGGATCGATCTCGACTACCGCCTCAATCTCTTTGGAAAGCGCAGCCTTCAGGCTCTGCGTCACACTCGCGCGTTGCTCCTCTGTCAATGGCTTCGCCGACGTGATCCGCACATCCACACGACCGTAGTAGTCATTCGCGCGAGCGTGAAATGCGCTCGCGATGGCAGGCACGTACTCTGCGCGTTTGCGCTTGAAAAGAACGGCCAAGAATGCGAGCAAGACATCCGGCACACGTCCGGATAACACTTTTTGCAGCACATCCAGTTTCTGTTCCGGCGTTATAAGCGGATTTTCAAAAAAGCGTTGAATCGACGCGGAATGCGCTATCGCCTCAGCGAGTGCCCGCAGACTCCCATCGACGTTTGCCACTTGTTCTACATCAACTGCCGCAAGAAACAAGCCCTGCGTATAGCGGTGTGTAACAGCGCCGTTTAGCATACAAGTTCACCCAGGCGCTGCTGTGCTTCATCCATCATCGACTGGTGTTCTGTCTCCGTCACATGATGGCGAAGCAACCCTTCGCTGATTTGCACGGTGAGTGACGCGACCGACGCGAGAACGGCATTCATCGCTTCCGCGCGCTCACGTTCAATCAACTGGCGATTCGACTCGAGCAGCCGCTGCGCCTCTTCCTGCGCTTGCAAGAGAATCTCGCGCGCCTGATCGTCTGCGCGCACGCGCGCTGTATCAAGCATTTCTTTCACTTGACGCTTTGCATCTTCAAGAATCGCTTTTTGCTCATTTAAATGCGCCTCGCTCATCTTGCGAGCGCGCTCTGCTTCTGACAGTTCATTCATCACGTATTGACGGCGCTTTTCAAGCATGTTGTTAAGCGGTTCGAACCCGACTTTTCGGATGATCAGAAACAGAATCAAGAACGTCACGATCGAGACAACAAACGTACCTAATTCGAACAAGGTCGTATTTCTCCCCTTTCTTTCTTACGTCATGCGCGGAGCCGTCTGCAACACGCAAACTTTCCCGCCATGCGCGGGCGACTTAGAGCACGCCTTTTGTAAAGAGGATGATAATCCCGAACGCGAGCGCGATTACCGGGAACGCTTCGACGATCGCGACGCCAAGCAGTGCGCTTGAGAAAATCGAGCCGCGCGCTTCCGGTTGGCGGGCCACACCTTCTACATACTTGCTCATGACGAGACCGTCACCGATACCAGAACCAGCCGCCGACAGACCCAACAACAGGGCCACCGCGATATCATATAACGCTTTCACCATCTTAAACTTCCTCCTCGTGGCTTTCATTTATAGTGTGTTTCGCGGGAAGCGCCTCAGAATAACAAACTCCCCTTAATGATCAGTGTGTTCGCTGTACGATTTATGGCCGATGTACAGAGTCATCAGGATCGTGAAGACATAGGCTTGGATGCTGCTCACAAAGGCGCTGTAAAAAAGCCAGACCAAGAGAAGCGGCATGCCGACCGGTATCACGTGATAGAGAATGGGGATGCTCAGAATCACGCCGATCAACGCCTCACCCGCAAAAATGTTACCGTAAAGACGCATCCCATGTGTGAGCGGGTTGGTGATCTCCTCAATGATGAACATTGGGTTCTTATAGTGGCGCAACCATTTGCCTGGTGTTTTAAGCCCTTGAAAATGGCTGATCACCCATACCATAAACGCCATCCCAAGCGTCATGCTCATGTTTGCCGTCGGCGAATCATAAAGTGGAACCTCGCCGTGCGCCTGCGCGAGCTTTTGTGCGGTGAGTCCGAGCCACGGAATCGGATGATTCGTATTGATGCTGATCGTTGCGATCACGCCTAGCCAGTTTGACACGAACAAGAACAAAAGCATGGTAAAAGCAAGCGGAAGAATCCACTGTACCAGACGCGCTGATGGCATCGTGTCTTTGGCCATGTTTGCCGTAAACTCGATCATCCATTCCACGAGGTTCTGCATTTTGCCAGGTTCACGCACACTGAGCCGACGCGCGGCGACGCGCAAAAAAATAATCACAACCAAACCTGCCAGAATCATCATGGCGATCGTCGTCAAGTTGATCGGAAAGGCACTGTTTGGAAACAACATCGGAAATGCGGACATTCATTCACCTACTTTCCCCCGGGAAATCGACGGCTGTTTTGGGCCATCCCCCACATGCCTATCACGATGAGCACGAACCCTATTAGATAGCCGACAAGAGCTGTGTACGGGTTGAGACCAGACCTGATCGCGACGACCAAAACCGCCACCAAGACAACCAAGCGGGTCACCATTCCCATCATGCCTGAGGCGAACAACGCACGTCCCTCCATACCATCATTTACATGGCCTTGGCGAATCATGCTATAAATTACGTAAATCCCACCTATTTCTCCCAACAACAGCCCTTTCAGGATCGCGCCGGCATGCGGAAAGATAAATAACGCGATCAGTGACAGGGCGAGCACAAGCAAGCCCATGCGCCAGATCCTACGCACGCGCCGGTTCAATTCTTGCAGATCGTTCATGGCTTCTCTCCCAAAAAGCGTTTAATCAGGAACGACAAGCCGTAAACCCCTGCGAACAACCCGAACAGCACACCGACGAGCGTCGGCCATGCAACGTTCCATCGTTGGGAAAGGGCATGACCCAAGAATCCAAAAACGATCATGGAGACCAACAATTGAAGGGAAGCGCCAGAAAATACTGCAAACGCTTTCCATTCCTTATTTTTTTGGCCCGACCCTCGATCATCTTTGATCTTGGACACCACCCAAACATGTCAGTGGGAGGATTACGCAGTTGCGGTCAACCTCTGTCGGTTCCAAACCGGCTAGCGACCCATTTGTAGCTGGGGATAAATGAAGCGGGAATCCTGACAGACTACCCAGAAATATCATAACACCACAAGGCCTGCCTAACCGGGACCCGCTATAGATACTACACTAGTACGAAAAACATTGTCAATGAAACCTAAACGCGAACAAGCCGCGAAACATGACGATTTTCTGAATCCGCACGAAATGATGCCTTATTGTTCATCCGCGACTTCTTCATGCTCGATAACGACATGCGTATACTCATAGCCATGTGTGCAATGCTCACAGTGCACACGCACCACGCGCTCCCCGACAGGAATGCGCAGCCGATTGTGTTTCCCACATTGCGGGCACTCCGAGTCAATCTCCCAATGCGTATGTTTCACTCCACTCACCCCCCTTGCCAGCATATGCTATGTCCAGCGATTCTCGTCTTTTGCTTTTGGGACAAACGCAGCCGGACGGGCGGCCTGATAAAAAACGTGTTTCAACGCCTCCACAATCCGCTCCGACGCAAAACCGTCACCATACGGACTCGCGGCAATCGCCATTTCGCGGTGCGCGCGCTCATCCGTCAAAAGTTCAAGCGCCTGCGCATACACCTGCTCATACTCCGTTCCGACAAGCCGCAGCGTCCCCGCCTCAATCCCTTCCGGTCGCTCCGTAGTATCCCGCAGCACAAGGCAGGGCACCCCGAGATACGGCGCCTCCTCCTGCATCCCCCCCGAGTCCGTGAGAATGAGGTGTGATCGCGCCATAAAATTATGCGCATCCATCACATCGAGGGGATCAATCAGCGAGATTCTCGGATGATCGCCAAGGATTCTCGCCGCAGGTTCTCGCACCGCAGGATTGAGATGGACCGGATACACCACATGCACATCCTCGACGCGATCGACCAGATCCCGCACAGCGCGAAAAATCTGTTCAAACTTGTCGCCCAGATTCTCGCGGCGGTGCGCCGTCATGAAAATCAAGCGCTGGCCCTTTTTCACCCCATCCAGAACCGGGTGCCGATAGTCTTTTTTCACCGTCGTCTTCATCGCGTCAATCGCCGTGTTCCCCGTGATAAAAATCGCGTCTTCTGGCTTGTTCTCTGCAAGCAAATTGCGTGCCGCCATCGCCGTCGGCGCAAAGTGGAGATCTGCCAACACGCCCGTCAACTGCCGATTCATCTCTTCTGGAAACGGTGAATATTTGTTCCACGTGCGCAGCCCTGCCTCCACGTGACCGATCGCAATCTGCTGATAGTATGCGGCGAGCCCCGCCGCAAACGTCGTCGTCGTATCGCCATGCACCAGCACGATATCCGGTTTTTCTTCTGTCAGGACATCTTCTAGCAAGCGAAGCACCTTCACAGAAATCCGCGTGAGCGTTTGTCGCGCCTCCATGATATCAAGGTCATGGTCCGGAACAATGTCAAACGTCTGCAGCACCTGATCGAGTTGTTCGCGATGCTGCGCAGTGACACACACAATCGTTTCAAACTCATCCGCGCGCCTTAGCGCCTGCACAAGCGGAGCCATCTTCACGGCTTCAGGACGCGTCCCAAAGATCGTCATCACACGTTTACGAGACATGAACTACCCTCCGCGCCAACTTTCAAAGTGTGCCAAACATGCGGTCTCCCGCATCTCCGAGCCCCGGAACGATATACCCTTTTTCATTCAACTTTTGATCAATCGAGATCGTGACAATTTGGACATCCGGGTGATCAAGCTCCAGGCGCGCAATCCCTTCAGGAGCCGCGATGATTGAAGCTAGCAACAACCGGGTTGCCCCGCGCTCTTTTAAACGGGTAAGCGCGGCACTCGCAGAGCCGCCTGTCGCAAGCATCGGATCAAGCACGATCACCAGTCGCTCTTCGAGATTCTCAGGCGTATTCGCGTAATACTCGATCGGCTGTAGCGTCTCGTGATCGCGATAAAGTCCCAAATGGCCAACGGTAGCATTCGTCAAAATCGTCAACATGCCCTCGACCATTCCGAGACCAGCGCGTAATATAGGAACAAGAACAATTTCTTCTGCAACGACGCTCATTTCTGCTTTTGTGACTGGCGTCTCAACCTCGACCGTCTGCATGCGCAATTCTTCTGTGCCTGCGATGGCAAGATAGATCGCAAGTTGTGAGATCAACGCGCGAAATTGGGGCACTTCTGTCTCGCGATTTCGAAGCCTTGCCAGCGCATCCTGCGCGAGTGGATGCTTCACGAGTTTAACTGCGGTCACCTTGAGTCACCCTTATCCATTGTACAAGATCTGCTCATTATACCTGAGCCTACCCTTTCGACGCGAATCATCTTCAATCCTGCACTGAGAAACCCTCAGCTTTGCAAAATAAGGATTGACACATTTTGACGCAAAGAATGAGGTTTACATGAACCTCTTCATGGTAAGATTGGTTAGTTACGAGCACTCATTACGCAATTATTCTTTATGCTGTTACAATGACGAATGGGATGTCCTGATTTGTAGAAGTTCGCTAGGAGGTTCCACCATGTCGAGTTTAACGCGCGTGCTGATTCTCTCGGCCACCTACGGCGAAGGGCATCAGCGTGCGTCTCTCGCCGTTCGCGATGCGCTGCTTGCTAACAATCCAGCGATTGATGTTCAGATCGTCGATTACATTCAGATGGTTCACCCCATGCTGAATTCCTTTGCGCGTTATTTCTATCTGAAAAGTGTCCGATTTGTGCCGGCCCTCTATGGCCTTTTCTACAAGGGAACCAGTAAAATCGCGCCTTCTTCGCTGATTCAGCGAAGGCTCAACCAGCTTGGATATGAAGAATTGGAAGCGTTTCTTCACTCGTTTCGTCCGGATCTCGTCCTTTCAACTTTCCCAACTCCGGCGGGCGTCATGTCGCTCCTGCGCGAGCGCGGGCTGACTTCGATTCCAACGGCCACTGTCATCACGGATCACGCGGTTCACAGTCAATGGATCCACCGCTATACGGATCACTATTTTGTCGGCTCAGAGCATGTAAAACGCGGATTAATGCTGCGCGGCGTTCCCGCGTCACGCGTAACCGTTTCTGGCATTCCCATTGGAAACGCATTTTTACAGCCGGTTGACCGCCCCGCCGTCCTAAAGCGGTTGGGAATGCGCGAAGGGATGCCAACCCTGCTTGTCATGGGCGGCGCTTACGGTGTACTTGGAGATATCGTACAAATTTGTGACGAATTGTTCCAAAGCGAATTTGACATACAGGTGATCGTCGTCTGTGGTCGCAACGAAAAACTGCGCCAGAGCGTCGAAGCGTTGCGACCGGGCGCCAAACACCCTGTGTGGGTTTTTGGATTCACGCGCGAGGTGCACGAACTGATGGCCGTGTCCGACCTGATTTTGACAAAAGCGGGCGGTCTGACCGTGAGTGAAGCGCTCGCCATGGAGGTGCCCATGCTGCTTTATCGCCCGATTCCTGGCCAGGAGACGCAGAACGCGGCATTTCTTGTCCGCTCCCGCGTCGCAGTGCTCGCAAAGACACGCAAGCAGGTTTTCGCCCATGTTGAACGCCTGCTCGGAGGCAGTCCAGCGCGTCTTGCGCGCATGAAAGAGAACACCCGCTTGATCCGCCGCGCGACAGCCGCACAGTCCATTGCTGACGAGTTGCCAAAGATCAACAAAGCCTTGCCGCCGCACGAGATGATGATTGACGAACGCTATTATGCGCAACAGTCATGAAGAAGATTGCGATTGCCATGCCCATTCCGCGCCTGGGGATTCTTACCGGGCTTGCGTTCATTGAATTTGTCCGAAACGCGCTGATGCTGACCATCCTGCCAAACTCTGCGCTAAGCGCAGTCGCGCTGGGCCCCGCAGGTGTCGGTTTCGCAATCAGCGCACACTATTTGTTCGACAATCTTTTGCGCACGCCATCAGGCCTTTTGATCGACCATTTCGGCGCTCCAAAAACGCTGACACTCGGGTTGCTCGTCGCCTCTCTTGGCATTTTGCTCATCGCGACTGCCCAAACGGCTCCACTCTTTGTCGCAGGCGCCGCGTTGTTTGGTGCGGGAGCCGCACCTCTTTGGCCGTCCGTTGTCGGGGCGGTGACCGCCAATGCTGACCCGAATGGAAAGGCAGCCGCCATGGGCAAGATCTATATCGCGTGGCTCATCGGTGGCGGGGCAGGGCCAGTCGTTGTTAATTTTCTCTATGCGACGTCTTATCCAGTCATCTTTACGCTGCTTGAGTCTCTCGTTTTGATCGCCGGTTTTTTTATGCTTCTCTTTCACAAGCAGTTTCCAAAACCGCACGTGGCGAGCACCGCTTCCATCGTAAGCACGCGTAGATATTTTAGTGAGATCATCGTACACTTAAAAGACATACGCGCGCTGTTTCCAATCATGTTCATGCAAACCTTTGCCATGGGATTGCTCATTCCTGTGCTGTCACCCTATATGCGCACCGTTCTCCAGATCGGACCGCAACTCCAGAGTGTAGGAATGATTATTGTGGGGGGCATCACGGCAACCTCTTTGCCGCTGGCGAGCCATCTGATCGACCGCATTGGGTTTCGCCCGTTTTTATCAGGAGGTTTTCTGTTTACAGCGTTGATGCTGGCCCTTTTCCTCACTCAACGCGCCTTTGTGCCGGCACTTATCTGCATGGCTTTTGTCGGCGTGTCCTACGCGGCAATTCTGCCCGCTTGGAACACCATCCTTGATCGGGCGGTCGATGAACGAAAGCGCGGCGTCATGTGGGGGCTTTTCATGACCGTCGAGGGGCTTGGAACGGCGAGCGGGCCTCTTGTCAGCGGGCAGTTGTGGGGGCAAAGCGGCATTCAGGCACCCTTTATCCTCAGCGTGCTTGTCGTCGGTCTCATGGGTGTACTGTATCTCTTTCTGCGCGTGCCTACACTCGTTGAGCGCAGCATCTCTCCAAAGAAAGTCTGAGAAGCGCTTCACGCGCGACGCTTGATGCCATTGGTTTTTTAAAATGAGGTGTTCCTGTTGTATGACGTCTATCTTGCCATCGCGATTTTTTTGGCGCTATGGGTACTCTACGCCCCTCTGGCAGAGCTTCTGTTTCACGTTTTACATATCACGTCCATTCATCGCGGCGATGAATTAAAACGCGATGTGACACTTACCTTTGACGATGGCCCCGACCCAGAATACACGCCGCAGATGCTTGATCTTCTCGATGCGCACCGCGCGCGGGCCGTGTTTTTTTTGATCGGAGAAAAGGCGAGCCGCTATCCCGAATTGGTAAAAGAGATTCTAAGGCGCGGCCACCTCGTCGGGAGTCACACTGCACACCACCGAAACGCTTGGTTTCTCACGCCCTGGCAGACGTTTCGCGAGGTGAAAATGGCGGCAGCCATGATTGAACGCGTGACCCAAGAACCTGTCGTGTGGTTTCGCCCCCCGTGGGGAAGGTTCAATTTGTTCCTGCCGCTCGCCCTGCGCGCCGCTGGCCAGACTCCCGTGCTCTGGTCGATCGCCGGCCGCGATTGGCTCAAGGGATTGCAGATTCCCGCCATCATCAAACGCATTGCAAGGCGGTTTCACAACGGCGCCATCATTTTGCTGCACGACAGCGGCGGCGCCCCCGGCGCGCCGGCGAACACCCTGCGCGCTTTGGAGCAGATTCTTCCACTCTATCAGGAGATGGGTTTTTCATTTACTGTCGAGCCTGTCCTAAACGCGATCAAGGCAAAGGAAAAGCGAAGGGGTTCCTTCCCGCGCCTCGCGCAGCGCATCATCCACCCACTCTGGAGGGTCTGGGAGAAACTGTTCGACCGACTGTACAGCGTCTATCCGATGTCCCGCATGTTTCGCCTGAGCCTGGTATCGTGGCGGCTGGGTCCCCGTCCCGAAGGCGGTTTGGCCAATGGTGTCAAGGTCGTAGAAATTCACCTGCAAAATTTGGCGGTTCAAGAATTGCAGCGTGTACAGCCCGTCGAGCGCATGGCGGTTCGCGGCCTGCGCGAAGTCAGAGACAGCCTGCACGACGTGGCGCTCGCCCTTTTGTATGACACGCGCTTTCAAGAAGGTCAAGCGATTTTTGGCATGACCATGATCCATCGCGGCATGGAAAATTTGGGGTTCCACGTTGAAGAGATCCCCAATACTCCGATCAACCGCTGGATCGGTTTTCTACTCTCTTTCATTATGACACTCTATCATCCTGAGGGACGCAAGCGATTCAGTCACGGACTTGAAGTAATGCAGCCGCGCCTCATGTGGATGTCGCGCCAAGAACTGATCGCGCGTTATGGTCCCGTTGCCGTCAAACCCCTGCGCGACACGAGACAGGCGATGGCTGAAGTCGCGACATCACAACCGCCCGACATGGAGTCGCCACACACAGGACACTAAATACAAATAAAAAACCTGCATGCAGACTATCGCATGCAGGTTTTTTATTCTCTAATGGATTACACCAAATAGGTAAACGAATCATACAGCGGAAAGCGCTGTGTGAGATGCCGAACTTTTTGCATCGCCTGATTGCGCGACGCCTGGTCATCCGTTTTTAGTGTAAGCGAGAAGATTTCCGCGATCTCTTCCATCGCCGCTTCGTCCATCCCGCGCGTTGTAACCGCAGGGGTTCCCACCCGAATTCCGCTCGTGATCCCCGGCTTTTGCGGGTCAAACGGAATCGCGTTTTTGTTGGTCGTCACACCGATCTCATCAAGGCGTTGTTCCGCCTCTTTCCCCGTCAAGTTCACGGAGCGTACATCAATCAGCAAGAGATGGTTGTCCGTGCCTCCTGAGACAAGCGTAAATCCACGCGCCGAGAGTGCGTGCGCAAGCGCCGCCGCATTTTTCACAACCTGCTTCGAATAGGCTTGAAATTCAGGACGCAGCGCCTCGCCAAACGCGACTGCTTTTGCCCCGATGATATGCATGAGCGGCCCGCCTTGAATGCCCGGAAAAAGCGCCTTGTCGAGCGCTTTAGCATAGGTCTCACGCGCGAGAATCAGTCCGCCGCGCGGTCCGCGCAGTGTCTTGTGCGTCGTTGTCGTGACAACATCCGCATAAGGGACAGGACTGGGATGCACGCCACTGGCGACAAGCCCTGCAATATGCGCCATATCCACCATGAGCAGCGCACCTACGCTGTCCGCAATCTCGCGCAGACGCGGAAAGTCAATCACGCGCGGGTACGCACTCGCCCCTGCCACAATCATCTTCGGGCGATGCTCCTGCGCGAGCGCCGCGATCTCGTCATACTTGATGCGGTGCGTTTCTTCATCCACCCCATACGGGATAAACTGGTAGAGCTGGCCAGAAAAGTTTACAGGACTGCCATGCGTAAGGTGACCACCGTGCGCGAGGTTCATGCCGATAACCTTGTCACCCGGTTTTAACAGCGCCTGGTACACTGCCATATTCGCCTGCGCCCCGGAGTGCGGTTGGACATTGACATACTCTGCACCAAACAGTTGCTTCGCGCGCTCCTGCGCAATCCGCTCGACTGTGTCAACATGCTCACAGCCGCCATAATAGCGTCGCCCAGGATAGCCTTCTGCGTACTTGTTGGTGAGAACCGAACCTGCCGCATCCATGACCGCCTTGCTCACGAAATTTTCGGAGGCGATCAATTCGATTTTGGTATTTTGACGAATCCGCTCAGCTTCAAACGCCTTAGCGATTTCTGGGTCCATCACATAAAGGTGTGACAATAAAAACCCTCCATTTTATGATCAAGTATACACCGCGCGAGCGCCTCCTATCAGGCGCGGACGTGTGCGCGCCGCCGTGACGTGCGCGTATCCAATATCTTTTATCGAGAGGCGAATGGGGACTGCAACCGCCCGCAAATGCATGCCTATGAACGTGTCACCGATATCCATCCCCGCATGTGCGCGCACCGCCTCAACCAGTACAGCATCATGCAGACGGCGATACATTTCGGCGGCGACCGCTCCCCCTGCGTGGCGCACGGGAACCGCACTCACTTCTTCGAGCCGTTCGGCCACAAGCGTCTTTCGCTCAACGACAAGCGCGCGATTGAGATGTTCGCAGCACTGCACCGCGAGATCAAAGCCGAGTTCTGACTGAACCTGTAAAAACGCATCGACGAGTTGTGCCGCAATCTCGTCTGAACCTGCCGTGCCAATGGTGTGTCCGCCTACCTCGCTGCTGCTTGCGCCAATCACCAAAAGTTTCCCCGGCGCGAGATCGGCGTGCTCTGACAGTTCTCTGAGCGCGCGACAGGTAACATCGTAGAATGAATCACTCATTCTTGATGCGCCCCGGCTGCATACGCTTCCTCAAGGTCACGGATCTTTTCCAGTCGGCGCGCGTGCCGTCCACCTTCATACGGTGTTAAAAGCCACACTTTTGCAATCTCGACCGCCTGTTGTTCCGAGATGACGCGCCCGCCCATCGTCAAGATGTTGCTGTCATTATGCGCGCGTGTCGCCTCTGCAGAAAAAAGGTCATGCACTGTGGCCGCACGAATGCCCGGCACCTTGTTCGCGGCGATACACATGCCAATGCCTGTACCACACAATAGGATACCGCGATCAAACTCACCTGTCGCAACCCGCTCTGCAACCTGTTTGGCGTAATCCGGGTAATCGACAGACGCCTCTGAATCGCACCCGAAATCTGTCATTGAAACTTGCCCGGAAAGCTCTTTTTTGAGCGCCTCTTTGAGCAAAAAACCACCGTGATCTGATGCAATTGCAACGTTCATGAAAACCCCTCTCTCGCTACCCATATTGTAGATGACCTGTTACTCCTTGCCAAGTTGACGCGCAATGCGATCTGCGATCTCTTCACAAAGCGTTTCCAATTCTTCTGCAACCTTTTCATACGCGGCGGCGGACGAACCAAACGGATCCGCGATGTCAAGCGCTTCTTCATCTTCGAGTGGGTGATCAAGCATCACGTATTCACGAAGCGTATACACTTTGTCAATCGTATCCGGCGCGTCCGCAAGGAGAGCAGCTTATGTTCTCTTGTCATCACAAGAATCAAGTCGACAAGCGACAATTCGTGGTGTTCAACCGGTTTTGAGCGATGGCGTTTCGCCGCTTCCTCCAGACCTCGCTTATCAAGCGACTGCATCGCGCCTGATGAGATGGACTGTCCACGCGCGGCAAAAATGCCAGCTGAATCCACAACGACTTGCTCAGCTAGCCCTTTGCGGCGAAACGCCTCTTCCAAAAGGATCGAGGCCAAGGGCGAACGACACGTATTTCCTGTGCAAACGACCAATATGCGATACATTCGCACTTCCCCCATCAGCATTCTCCAGATGAAATCTAAAAGAAAATTTTGAGGCCAAGCGCCACGAGCACCGCTCCTCCAGCCAATTGGCCATACTCACCGAGCGCCTGGTTGACCTTGCGCCCAACGTAGAGTCCCGCCAGAGAAAGCATTCCACTGAGAAGTCCAAACGCAATGGACGAGAAAAGCGGACTCACTCCTAGTGTACCCAAGGAAAACCCGACAGACAATGCGTCCACACTCACACCCAGTGCGAAAAACGACAATTGGAACAAATTTGACTGCAGTGGTGGAAGCTCATCGTCTGCGATTCGAAGATTCGCCTGCAGTGGCGGAAGTTTTTCGTCCACTTTGCGACGGATCGATTCAAGCGCCATCTTTGATCCAAGAATCATCAGGATAAGTGCAGCGAGACGCTGAAAGATATCCCCAAAAATGCCGTGTAGCCATTTTCCGATCCAGATGCCAGACAGCGGAAGGATCACGTGCAGCGCACTGATCACAAGGGAAAGTCGCACGACATCACGCCAACGCATTCCCTGCGCGCCAAGCCCTACACCGAGCGAGAAAGCGTCCATGCTAAGGGCGATGCCGATGATGATGACCGTTAGAAAACCTGTCGGTTGAATGCCGATCACGTGATGCCCACCCTTCGCATACGACTCCCTGCATTAAATTGCACGTGAGAGTATATGCGACGGGTTGTACGATCATGAGACAAGCGTCAATCGTCGCTGTCCAATTCCTCGACCCGTCCTCCTGCCGCCTTGATCAAGCGGTTCATAATCCCGGATGATCTGTCACTGTGCGTCACGCCTTGCGCGTAAATGCAGTCAATCGACAGACGATCACACGCCCGCAGCGCGTCATAGAGGTGGAATGCATAGGTTTCCAGGTGATCAGGCGATCCGAGTTCAACGCGATACGTCGCATTTTCTGCTCCATCCGTCAGCATAAGCGCTGCCGTTCTTTTCCCGTGCACCTGATCCTCTTCAATCGCCTTTTCAATGCGCGCACGCGATATTGCGAGGTCTTTTGCAACGAACACCTGCAGATCACCCTGCGGCGCATAGTGGCGGTATTTCTGGCCAGGAGAGCGCGGTGCGGTGATGGTCTGCAAAACGCGCGTCGATTCATCCACGATGGTTACATCAGGCGCGAGCACACGCGCCATCTGCGAAACGCTAATCATGCCAGGTCGCAGGATGTGAACCGTTTGGTCGAGCACGCGCACGACGGTTGACTCAATCCCAATCGTGCAGGGCCCACCGTCTAGGATTCCCGCAATTTTCCCGTTGAGGTCTTCTGCGACGTGGGATGCGCGCGTCGGACTCGGCTTGCCGCTGCGATTGGCTGAAGGCGCGGCGAGCGGAAGGTTTGCCGCGCGAATCAGCGCGCGCGCAATCGCGTGATCGGGCATGCGAACCGCCACCGTGTCAAGACCTGCAGTCACAACAGAAGGGACGGCCGCGCGAACAGGGAGTACCACCGTGAGCGGCCCCGGCCAAAAGTGCTCCATCAGTGTCTGCGCAAGCGCCGGGGGAGTAAACGTCAACACATCGAGCATCTCATAATCGGCGATGTGGACGATGAGCGGATTGTCAGAAGGGCGGCCTTTGGCTTTGAAGATCGCGGCAACCGCATCCGAATCAAACGCATTTGCCCCCAGTCCATAGACCGTTTCTGTCGGAAAAGCGACCAGTTGACCAGCATTTAGCAAAGCGCCTGCGTCACGGATCATTCGCGCATTTTGCGCGTTGATCTCTGCGTGCCGCGCCAAAGCCCCGTCGCCATCCAAACCGTACTCAAGCTTCCAATACTTCGTTTCCATACTGCATCATCCTGACTTGACGCTCTATCTGCGCCGTGTTTTTGCCGAATGCCGTTTATCTCGTGACATCCTTTTCAGTTGCACATGCATCGTCTCCTCACACGCTTGCCGAAAAGATTCGTTGCAGTGTCGCCAATCCCTCTTTTAGCCATAATTCTCCATAGTCAACGATGGCCAAGCGAAGCGCCACGGTTGTCGTTTTCCCGTTCGGCTGAAGTATGTGGGTCACCGCAAGCGGAGGATAATCCGGAAAACTCTGCGTAGCGGCAACCGCATCCCCGTCGGCCAGTGCGACAAAACAAAGCGGTGGAAACAATACACACCACCAGTTCTGCCCTGCGCCGCGACCGAGAATGACGCGTAGCGCCATGTATGTACCAGCCGGATAAACGCGGTTGCCGTATAGCTTTGCCGGAAAAACCGTCGGCGTCACCGCCGTTTGCGCCGTATAGGGAAATCCTTCGCTGCGCAGTTTGGCCGTCGCGAGCGCTTCAACGGTAGGCACAGCCTGAATGAGTATCTGCTTTGCCTCGGCGCGCGATGCCACGTGCGCCATACGCGCGCCGATCAGGCTGATGATCTCGTCGCGGATCTGCTGTTTGACATTTTGGTCCGCAGGGCTGTTGCTGTTTGCGATGATGCGAAGCCGAAGCGCGTCGCTCGGAATCACCGCGGCGTTTGGACCGATGAACGCGTCGACCGTATTCATTGGCGCAGCCTGGCTCTTCACTTGACTTAAATACCCAAACGAACCCATCGCGATCAACATAAGCACAACGAGCCATCTCATCTGCCATACCCCCGCCATCCGTTTCTCTGATGGTAAGCAGTATGACCATTCTATGAGACTTCTAAACACTCGCTAGAAGATTCGCCACGGGACAAAAATGAGCAGCCCGCCGACGCGCGCCGTTTCTCTCATCTGTGCGTGCCGTCCGCATGAAACAAAACGACGCGTTCAATGCCTTGTTCATCCCGCAGCACCTCGACATCCGCGCCCGCAAAAGCACTGCCGCCAAGCTTTACCACGGCGTCTGCCTGATCGATGCCAATCTCAAACGCGACAAGATAGGCTGTGGCTAATAGATCTCTGCATCCACTGGCAATAGCCCGGTACGCGTCGAGGCCGTCTGCGCCGCCAAACAGCGCGAGATGCGGCTCATACTGCGCCACCTCCGGCTGCAAACGTACCGCTTCCTCCTGTGGAATATAAGGAGGATTTGAGAGAATGAGAGAAAACGGCGCGAGCGTCCGCAGAGCTGCACCGTCAGCATATGATGCCTGCACAAATGTGATCATCGACGAAACGCCCATCCGCAAGGCATTGATGCGCGCCACATCAAGAGCAGATTGCGAGAGATCCGACGCGACGATGCGGACGTCACACGCGCAAACCCTTTGCAACTCGCGCGCGGCGAGTGCGAGACTGACGGCGATTGCACCTGAGCCCGTACCAATATCTAGCACCGCAATCGATGACTCGCGCGGCATTCGCGCTTCCAGATAGGCGCGCCCGCGCCTGACGAGCAACTCCGTTTCCGGACGTGGAATCAGCACGCGCCCGTCGACCCAAAAGACAGCCCCACAAAATTCAGCCTCATTGAGCACATATTGAAGTGGCTCACGTTTGGCGCGGCGCGCCACAAGCGCCGCAAATGTTTCAACGTGCACATCTGCAACAGGCTCATCCGGCTGTAGGAACACCTCGGCGGTGCTAAGCCCTGTGACGTGCTGGAAGATCCACTGTGACGTGCGCTCAGGAATCTCTACACCGGCGGCGCGCAATTGCTTCGCGGCGCGCACCAGCACTTCTTTTCTCGTCACACTCATGCGCTAAAATTCGCCTGTTCCAGTTTCTCAGCCTGCTCTTTTGCGACAAGCGAGTGTATGATTTCATCCAGATCGCCGCCAAGCACAGCGTCGAGTCGGTGCAGGGTCAAATTGATCCGATGATCCGTTACGCGACTCTGCGGAAAATTATAGGTGCGGATCCGTTCGCTGCGATCACCCGTACCGACCGCGGATTTCCGTTGTTCCGCATACTCCTGTTGCTGTTCTTGCTGATATTTCTCATAGAGGCGCGCGCGCAAAACACGCATCGCCTTGTCACGGTTTTTCAACTGTGACTTTTCATCCTGGCACGACACCACAAGATTGGTCGGCAAGTGGGTTATGCGCACGGCAGACTGGGTGGTGTTCACACTTTGACCGCCCGGCCCTGTAGAGCAAAAGGTATCGATGCGCAAGTCTTTTTCATGAATTTCCACCTCGACCTCTTCCACCTCGGGAAGCACGGCAACTGTCGCCGTCGATGTGTGAATGCGTCCACCAGATTCGGTGGCGGGCACGCGCTGCACACGGTGCGCGCCACTCTCAAATTTTAAGAGACGGTATGCACCAGGTCCCTGAACACTGAAGACCGCCTCTTTAATTCCGCCAATGTCATTTTGGCTCACGTCGATCACTTCGACACGCCATCCTTTGCGATCTGCAAAGCGTCCATACATGCGAAAGAGGTCGTTCGCAAACAGCGCCGCTTCATCCCCACCGGCGGCTCCTCGAATTTCAACGATCACATTCTTGTCATCGTTCTTATCCTTTGGCAGCAACAAGACCAACAACTGCTTTTCCAACGCTTCTTCTTGGCTCGCCAAGTCCGCAATCTCCGCTTTCACCATGTCGCGAAGTTCATCATCAAGCTTTTCAGAGAGCATCTCCTTGGCTGCTTTGCGCTCCTCCACGACACGCTTATAGGTCCGATACGTGTGCACCGTGTCGGACAAATCCGCCTGTTCTTTTGCGTACTGGCGCAGTTTGCTCATATCCGAGATCACGTCCGGATCGGAGAGCAGTTGCTCCAAATCTTCGTAGCGACGTTCAACTGCTTCCAGACGATGGAACATCCTTTACGCGCCTCCTACGCACCCGCAATTTCGCGGTTTCTTATATTCCTTCAATCACGTCAAATAGCACCGCGCAGCTCACGCGGTGCCTTTGGGAAAACAAAGAAATCCCTACATACCGTATTTTTTGCGAAACTTGTCTACGCGACCGCCTGCGTCGATAAACTTCTGCTTACCCGTGAAAAAAGGGTGGCATTTTGAGCAGACCTCTACGCGAAGATTTCCTTTTACGGAACCTGTCTCAAACTGTTCGCCGCACGCACATGTCACTGTCGCTTTTTGATATTCTGGATGAATCGCTGTTTTCACTACGTACACCTCCAAATAAACCTTGATTCCATAACGAATATATTATCACGCAGGCCACAAACAAACAAGTCCTGAATTCATCTGCTTGCGCACGAATCTGTGCTGGTATTCTTCAATTGCTTATTTACAAAATGTGTATTTACTTAAAAATGATTGCAGGTTAGGATACATCTGTAATCCAACGAAAGGGAGTGTTGTATTGAAAAAGAAAAAACAAAGCCGCAAACTCTCAGCCTTGCTTTTTGCGGGTGTACTGGCAGGCGTGCTGGGAATCGCAATCGCGCCGAACTTCATGACATTGCCGCCAACCTCTTCTCCGCCGCCAGTGTTAAACTAATTCCCTTCTTTGATCCCTCGCGCAAAACCATGCACCGTTATCTGTTCGGCTGCGCGAGGGGCTTATCAAACCAACCTGGTTCATGAGTGTAACTCCCCAACCGAAGTCCCGGGCACTCTTCGATGAGCGTCTCCATCATCGCGAGAATGCCGATTGGTTCTTCTTGACGTTGTGGCACTCGCTGCAAATAATAGTCTGGGTCGATGTTTAAATTTCTCAATTGAACCAAGCGAACACCCGTGGAACGTATGAACTCAATCATCGCTTCAAGCTCTGTCGGTGTGTCTGACACGCCTGGAAAGATAAGATAGTTCAGTGAAACGAGAACACCGTGCTCCGACGCATAACGCGCAGACTCTGCCACATTGCCAAGCGTATATCCTCTCGGCTGGTAATACGCGTCGTAGTGGTCCTCACATGCACTGATTGTCGAGACACGCATCAGGTCAAGCCCGGCATCGACAATGCGTTTGATCTGATGCGTCAATCCGGCATTCGTGTTGATGTTGATGTATCCCGTTGAAATTTGCTCCCTCACGCGCATGATCGCCTCTGCAAGTTCTCGGCCACGCGTTGCGGGTTCGCCCTCACATCCCTGTCCAAACGAGATGATTCCCGCAGGACCGCTGCTAGTCAGATGCCGCACCATGACTTCAACCATTTCGTCAACCGACGGTCGAAGCGTCATGCGAATCTGCGGCGAGGGAAACCCTGCCTCGTCCGGTTGGTCACTGATACACCCGACACACCCTGCATTGCATGAAGATGAGACAGGCAAACCGCCCTCATTTTTACCGACAAACGTGTTGCGCGACGTTACGCATTCATACGTGAGCGCACACGTCGATAATTGCTCGTATACGCGATTTTCTTGATAGAGCTGGCGCGTCTCTGCCACCGCAGACTGAATCTGCTTATCCGTATACTGCGTCGGATCCCACGGCGCCGGTTGGTCCGTTTCGTGCGCGGCAACGAAAAACGAACCATCCTGAAACCCCACGGCTGTATATCCAAAAAGAGGAAATGGTTTGCTGTCCTTCGTTTTGTGATAGGCCGGGACATAAAGGCGAGTATAGCCTTGCGGCAGCAGTGCGCCAACCGCGCGATACGTGGATGGGAGCGCTTTGAGTTTCGATTCTACCGGGTCAAGGCCAAGCGCCATTGTGTCAGGCATCCCCGCAAGCACAGCGCCGCGCGGGAGAGGAATCCATTCTTCCTCGGTTAATTCGGTCACA
Organism: Ferroacidibacillus organovorans; assembly: GCF_001516615.1. Lineage (GTDB taxonomy): Bacteria > Bacillota > Bacilli > Alicyclobacillales > SLC66 > Ferroacidibacillus > Ferroacidibacillus ferrooxidans_B. The sequence continues at coordinate 87,347 of NZ_LPVJ01000054.1, forward strand.
GCCGAACCCGTTCGACCAACCGCGAGCAACGCGTCGGAGTCAAACACTCGCCCACGCGCATCCGCGTATACCAGGTTCATTCTTTCACACCTTCTTAAATAGAGGATGCTGTAATAAAGCAGTTCCTGTGCACAACTGCACCACGCAACGTATGGGTCACATTATTTGGAGTGGGCTGTACTCGAAGACGGTCGATGCGGTTTCTCCCGCTCTTCTCGAGAAACGCGCTCTGTGCGATGGCTCGGACGCTCTCTCGCCTCTGTCGTCGTTTCGAGAGTTGCGAGAAATTCCGCATTTGTTTTCGTATGTGTAAAGCGCCGTAAAAAAAGTTCTGTAAAGTCGTTGTTCTCGCTCATAGACCTGCGCAATGCCCAGATTTTTTCAAGTTCTTCTGCTGTAAGAAGCTGCTCTTCACGCCGAGTACCTGATCTCCGAATGTCGAACGCCGGAAAAATTCGCTTCTCCGCAAGCCGTCGATCAAGGTGCAACTCAAGGTTACCCGTTCCTTTAAACTCTTCGTAGATGACATCGTCCATGCGCGAGCCGGTGTCGACAAGTGTTGTTGCGATAATCGTCAAACTTCCACCTTCTTCAATATTTCGCGCCGCGCCAAAAAACCGCTTGGGGCGATGAAACGCAGCAGGGTCAATGCCTCCGGAAAGGGTTCGGCCGCTGGGGGGAATCACCAAGTTATAAGCGCGTGTGAGTCTTGTCAGGCTGTCCATCAAAATGACGACGTCTCGCTTGTGTTCAACGAGGCGCATGGCGCGCTCAAGCACAAGCTCAGCCACTTTGATGTGGTTTTCAGGCACCTCGTCAAATGTCGACGCGATCACCTCGCCATTTACGGAACGCTGCATATCGGTGACTTCTTCTGGGCGCTCATCGATCAAAAGCACAAACAGGTCAACACTCGGATAGTTTTGCGACACACTGTTTGCAATTTCCTTTAAAAGCAACGTTTTTCCGGCTTTCGGTGGAGCGACAATCAAACCGCGTTGCCCAAGACCAACAGGCGCCAATAAATCCATCAGACGTGTCGCGTACTTATTGGGGTTAGTTTCGAGAACCATCTTTTTTTGAGGAAAGAGTGGTGTGAGTGCGGGGAAGTGAGGTCGTTCCGATGCTGCGTCAGGGCTTGTGCCATTTACCGCTTCGACCTGAAGTAGCCCAAAGTAGCGCTCATTGTCTTTTGGCGGCCGCACTTTACCGGATACCAGATCGCCAGCTCTCAAGTCAAATCGTCGAATCTGCGATGTAGCCACATAAATATCTTCAAGGCTTGGCAAGTAGCCGATCGGTCTTAGAAAACCGTATCCTTCAGACATGATATCAAGAACGCCTTCTGCAAAAATAAGTCCGTCCTTTTCAGCCTGAGCTCGCAACACTGCAAAAATCAGCTCTTTTTTCTTCATACCAGCGTAGTGTGCAATCTGGAATTCCTTCGCCAGTTTGTAGAGATCCGCGAGCTTTTTTGACTCTAGCTCTTCAATTTTCAAGTGTACCTACCCTCACACGATCAGAATATCAAAACCTAGTATATCATGTTTACCCGCATGAAAACATTTTATGCAGATTTAAAACCACAAACCCCGTCTTAAACAAACACGAGGTTTGGCTTTTTTGACAAATCGTGACGCGTTTCGATAAAACGTACCGTCCCACTGCTTGCTCTCATAACCAAAGAGTGTGTTGTCGCGATAGAGCCACCGAGAAAACGCACCCCGCGCAACAACTCACCCTCTGTGACACCTGTGGCCGCAAAGATCGCGTCATCCCCGCGAATCAGGTCATCCATCCTGAGAACTTGCGAAGGATCGGAAACACCCATGCGAATACAGCGCTCCCGCTCCGAATCATCCGCCGGAAGCAGTCTTCCCTGCAATTCACCGCCAAGACACTTTAACGCCGCCGCTGCCAAAACGCCTTCTGGAGCGCCGCCCGACCCAAACATGATATCTACGCCTGTCTCTGCAAACGCTGTATTAACCGCCGCCGCAACATCGCCATCCGTGATCAACTTGATGCGCGCACCCGTTTTTCTGATGCGGTCAATGAGGGTTTGATGGCGCGGTCGGTCGAGCAGAATCGCCACGACATCTTCGATCGCTTTTCCCTTAGCGCGCGCAACCGCGTGAAGATTATCTTCGACTTCCGCCTCAAGATCCACCATGCCGCGCGCCTCTGGTCCGACAGCCAGTTTCTCCATGTACATGTCAGGTGCGTGCAAAAGCGTTCCTGCGGGTGCCACGGCTACAACCGCCATCGCGTTCCACAAGCCCTTTGCCACAATGTTTGTGCCTTCGAGCGGATCGACCGCCACATCCACCTGGTCCTTCCCCCGGCCGAGACGCTCCCCGATATAAAGCATGGGAGCCTCGTCCATCTCCCCTTCGCCGATGACAACTGTCCCTTCAATGTCAATCGTGTCAAAGACAGCGCGCATCGCTGTGGTCGCCGCCTGATCAGCCTCGTTCTTTTTCCCCGTCCCCATCCAACGGGCGGCAGCAAGGGCCGCCGCCTCTGTGACGCGGGCAAACTCAATGGCGAGTTCGCGATCCATCAGGCACTAGCCCCTTTCCCATCCTTTTTGGCTCTGCATTAAAACTCAAACGATACATCTGAGAGTCTGCGCTTGATTTCCGCGATGACCTCACGCTCAGCCACTTGGTCATCCGCCTCAAACGTCACACTGAATCGCACAAACGCACCTGCGTCGTCCCACGGCACCGTAGAGATCTGTTTTTCCGTAATCAGCCATTCGGAAAACGCCTCTGCCGAGTCAAAACGTACACCTCCTCGAATCCCGCGCGCGCCGCCGCATAGAGAAAGAAAGATCCTTTCGGTTTTTCCACGCGAAACCCGACTGAGCGCAACGCGTCGACGAGCATGTTGTGGCGGCGTGAGTATTTCTCCGCGATGTCAGTCGTGATAGACGGATTTTCAAGGCCGACCATCGCCGCCTTCTGGATCGCGATAAACTGACCTGAATCATAGTTGTCTTTCACGGTCGCAAGCCCTTTGACCGCCAATTCCTGCCCGGCCACAAACGCGATACGCCACCCTGTCATATTAAATGCTTTCGAAAGCGAGAAGAGTTCGATCCCCACATCTTTTGCACCTGGAATCGAGAGAAAGGAAAGCGGTTTTGCACCGTCAAACGTGAGACTTGCGTAAGCGGCGTCGTGCACAATCAAAATCTCATGCCGCTTTGCAAACGCGACGGCCTTCTCAAAAAATTCCGGTGTTGCCGACGCGCCTGTCGGGTTGTTCGGATAGTTCAGGTAAAGCAGCTTCGCCTTTTTGCACACCGCTTCAGGAATGGAGTCCAGATCAGGAAGGAACCGGTTCCCCTCATGAATCGGCAGTGTATACACTTCACCGCCGAGAAAGCGCGTGTGCGTGCCGAGAACAGGGTAATTGGGAATGGGCATGAGCGCGATGTCCCCTGGATTAATGAATGCAAGAGGGATCATGGCGAGCGCTGGCTTTGAGCCAATCGTGTGGTTGATCTCCCGCTCCGGGTCGACTTCAACCCCGTAAACCTGTTGCAAATAACGCGCGGCTGCCACTTTAAACTCAGGAATGCCATTATCCGCGTAAAACCGATTTTCTTTTTTTCGCGCCTCGACTGCAAGTCGATCAACGATCCAGTCGTGCGCCCGATCATCCGGTTCGCCAACGCCCATATCAATCATCGGAACGTCAGGATGCGCCTTTTTCGCAGCCGCTTTCGCGCGTTTGATTTTCTCGAATTTATATATCACTGTGTCTTTGCCAAAGTTTGCGCCGCCTATGCGATCCGCAAACATTTTTTGAATGTAACTCTCTGACAAATCCTCTCACTCCTTGCGCGTTTTTCGCCAAACGCGGCTCTCATTGTATCAGTCACTTTTCCAGTGTGTCAGAATGCGACGCATCCCCGCTTCCGTAACGGGATGATCCATACTATGCAAAAGCGGTAGAAAAGGGAGGATCAAACCGTCTGCCCCTGCTTCGCAGGCTTGAAGCGCCGAAACGGGATCATACATTCCTGCGAGGTAAATGTGAGGGACATCTTCTCGTACAGCGAAGCGCAACGCGCGAAGAAAGCGAAACGGATCCATGCCCACATCTGCGAATCTGGCGCCGTCGACACAGAGTGCGCGGCATCCTGCGCGGCCCGCAGCAATGCCTTGCGCGATGGATGCAAGGTGTAGCGCGCCGACACCACCGTTTAACAATGGATCCGATTTACGCAAGTGATGCGCGGCGCGGCATAGCTCAATGGTGAACGATCCTGCGCCGATCATCTCTGTATCCGCGCTAACCGTGTGCAACTCCAATTCCTTGATCATGCCGTCTGCGTCAAGCGCATCCAGTTCAACCACAATGCGCGAGAATCCGCACGCAGCGGCTTCTCGAACACGCTCTTGATACGCGCGCTCGCAAAGCTTTTCACGCGGCAACCAAACGGAATCAATAAATCCAAACGCAGCGGCGCATCGCAATTCTTCGAGATCCGCTGACTGAAGAATGAGTTGCACAGTCCCATCATCCCTGGTAAAAACGCAAACGCGTCATTTTATCCCGCTTCGCAAGTGTTAGGCGCGGTTGGCACTGCCGAACAGACGGATTTTTGTGCGAACGGCTTCCTTGATCGCTTCCCGCGCAGGACCGAGGTATTTCCGCGGATCGTACACGTTTTTATCCTTCTCAAAAATCGCGCGAATCGTATCGGTGAACGCTGACTGATTCTCTGTGTTCACATTGATTTTACTGACGCCAAAGCGAATCGCCTGCAGGATGTCTTCATCCGGAATGCCAGTGCCCCCGTGCAACACCAGCGGAACACCCGTCACGTCACGGACATCCTTCAACCGATCAAACGCAAGCTCAGGCTTCCCTTTATAATGCCCATGCGCTGATCCAATCGCCGGAGCAAATGCGTCAACACCCGTCTTTTTCACAAAAACTTCTGCCTCATCCACACGCACAAGCGCCGCTTCACGCGCATCCACCGTGAGATCATCCTCGACGCCGCCAATGCGGCCGAGTTCTGCCTCGACGTGAACGCCTACCGCGTGACTCGCCTCGACCACCTTTTGCGTGACTGCCAGATTCTCTTCAAATGGATGGTGAGATCCATCGATCATCACAGACGTAAACCCATTTCGAATGCATTTCATCACCATATCAAAACTGCTGCCGTGATCGAGGTGGAGAATGACGGGAACCTTCGATTTCTCGGCAGCAGCTCGAACGATAGCAACCATATAGTCAAGACCCATATATTTAATCGCGCCTTCTGAAGCGCCAAGAATCACAGGAGACCCTTCCTCGTTAGCTACTTCAACGATCGCCTGCGTAAACTCCAGATTGTTGATATTGAATTGCCCTACAGCATATCCATTTTGCAAACCGTCGTTCAGCACCTGCTTAAATGAACCAAATGGCATGTGGATCGCTCCTTTTCTCCTCATCATTCAAGATCAGCATATCACGAAAGTCGCTTGATCCCAAGAATCGAGCGCGCTTCATCCGCCGACGCAACCGTCCGCCCCATCTCTTCAGCCAGACGCTTCACACGCGCGACCAGTTCTGCGTTGCCCGTTGCCAAGCGACCCTTGCTGTAATAAATGTTGTCCTCAAGTCCGACGCGAACATGACCACCCATCGCAACCCCCATCATCGCCATGGGAAGTTGGGCGCGCCCGATCCCCGCCACAGACCATGAGCACCCAGGCGGCAGTGAGTCGACCAAAAAGGTGAGATTTCTCGCCGTCGCAGCAAGCGCGCCAGGCACCCCAAGCACAAAATCAAAATGCAAAGGCAGGGAGAATATCCCCTGCCGCACCAAGTACATCGCATTCTCAATCATGGCGACATCAAACACTTCAATCTCCGGCGTGATGTGGTACGCGGCCATCCGCTTCGCAAACGACAGAATATCCCCCATCCGATTGACAAAGACATCCTCGCCAAAATTGACTGTTCCGGTCGAAAGTGTAGCCATTTCTGGACAAAGCGAAAGCACGGCGGAGCGCGACTCCGCCGTCATGCCAACTGCGCCGCCCGTCGAAACCTGAATGATGACATTCGTGCGCGCCCGAATTTCGCTGATAATTTCGCGATATACAGAAGGATCTTGCGTGGCTGCGCCGCGCTCGTCCCGCGCATGAACGTGAACCAGCGCCGCACCCGCCGCATGCGCGCGCGCCGCCTCCTCCGCGATCTCAACCGGGGTGAGCGGGAGCACTGGCGTTTGTTCACGCGTGACCTCCGCACCATTGAGGGCGGCCGTGATGATCAACGGCTCCATGTCACACTTCCTTTCCGAGAATCTCGCTCAGATGGTTTCGGACTTTTTCAGCCGTTGTTTCTCAAGAGGGACAACGCACGTGCCGCTCGCCTCCGCCACAAGCTGCGGGGGCGTCAAAACGCGCGCGGCTGAAGGCTGCTCTGGATCACCGAGTGAAGTGATCACCTTATGAACTTGAAACTCCATGCGCCGCGAGGTGCGCCCAATATGTACAATCCGACCTGTCGCCTCCACATAATCCCCGCCGTAAACGGGCGCCAAAAACGTCACGCGATCATACGCACAAAAGAGCCCCTCATCTCCATCAAGGCGGATCAAGAGCTCCGTGGCGACATCCCCAAACAATTGCAGCATGCGTGCACCATCGACGAGATTGCCCGCGTAGTGCGCATCTGCAGAAGACAGTCGCACGCGCAGCATCACCGTTTCATCCAACACGCGGCACAACCCCCACCTGCGACGCGACAAAGCGGCGCAATTCATCAATGTCAAACGGCTTTGTAAAGTGACCCACCGCACCATGCGCGATCGCTTCTTTGACAAATCCCAATTCTCCGTACGCTGTCATCATCGCGACCTTTACGTGGGGCTGTACTTGACGCAATCCCTTCAAAATCTCAAGTCCATCCATTCCCGGAATCTTCATATCAAGAAGGACAAAATCAAAGGCTTTCCTTTGAAGATGGTCTAATGCTTCCTTGCCGTTTGCGGCTAGTTCCACATCATACCCTTCACGTTCCAGAACCTCCTGCAAAAGAATGCGGATGCCGAATTGGTCATCGACCACAAGAACACGACGTGCCAAGACCCGTTTCCCTCCCTTCTTTGCAAAGGTTGAATCCAGACCTGTCACCTTCAATTGTAAATGTTCACTTAAATGTTAATTCGACGTTTCAAGCGCATTCCCTTCTTGTACAATCCCCCGTTTTACACACGCGGCAGAGACAAATTCACGAAAGAGTGGCTGCGCACGATTTGGCCGCGAAGTAAATTCGGGGTGAAATTGCACACCGACAAACCATGGGTGATCTGCGATTTCCACAATTTCTACAAGCCGCTCGTCCGGCGACGTGCCGCTCACGAGCAACCCTGCCCTGTTGAGCGTCTCGCGAAATTCATTGTTGTACTCGTAGCGGTGACGATGGCGCTCAACAACTTGCAACGCCCCATACGCGCGGGCAGCTTTTGTCCCCGGCACCAAAACACATGGATAGCCACCCAAGCGCATTGTTCCGCCTTTCTCGGATACATCGTACTGATCAGGCATCAGATCGATCACTGGATGCGTCGTCAATTCGTTGATCTCCGAGCTGTTGGCGTCGCGCCAGCCAAGCACATTTCGCGCGTATTCAACAACCGCCATCTGCATGCCGAGGCAAATTCCATAAAAAGGAATGTTATTTTCCCTCGCATAGCGGATTGCCTCAATTTTCCCTTCAATTCCGCGATCCCCGAAACCGCCCGGCACCAGGATGCCATCCGCATCTTTTAATTTTGCTGCCACGTTGTTTGTGTTGAGTTCCTCTGAGTGGATCCAATCGATCTCCACATTGACCCCGTTTGCAACGCCGCCGTGAAACAGCGCTTCTGCCACACTCAAATAGGCATCGTGAAGAGCGACATACTTCCCTACCAGCGCGATACGCACCGTGTGTGAGAGTGACTTGATGCGATCGACCATCGTCGTCCACTCGCGCAGATCAGCCCGCGGGCAATCGATCTTCAGATAGCGCACCACATACTCATCAAGCCCCTCCGACTGAAGCATAAGCGGCACTTCATAAAGCGAATCAGCATCGCGCGCCTCAATCACGGCCGTTTCCTCAATGTCGCAGAACAGCGCGATCTTTCGGCGCACCTCAGCAGACAATGAAACCTCTGTGCGACAAACGATCACCTGCGGCGAAATGCCAATGCTGCGCAATTCAGCAACACTGTGCTGTGTGGGCTTTGTCTTGATTTCGCCACCTAGGCGCATCAAAGGAATCAGTGTCACATGAATGTAGATGATATTTTCACGGCCAACATCACTTTTCATTTGACGAATGGCTTCAAGAAAGGGCAGACTCTCGATATCTCCCACTGTTCCGCCAATCTCTGTGATCACCACATCCGTCTCCGGCGTTGCGGCACGCATGATGCGTTCCTTAATTTCGTTCGTGATGTGGGGAATGACCTGCACCGTGCCACCCAGATAGTCGCCCCGGCGCTCTTTGTTGAGTACAGAAAAATATACCCTGCCTGATGTCACGTTATTGTCTTGCGTGAGATTGTTATCGATAAAGCGTTCGTAGTGACCAAGATCAAGATCCGTTTCCGCTCCGTCTTGAGTTACGAACACTTCTCCGTGCTGATAGGGGCTCATGGTTCCTGGATCGACATTTATATAAGGGTCAAACTTCTGAATCGTGACGCGCAGTCCGCGGTTTTTCAAAAGCCTTCCGAGTGAAGCAGCCGTAATGCCTTTGCCCAGTCCGGACACGACGCCTCCGGTTACAAAAATATATTTCGTCATATCAACGCACAGCCTCCCCCGCGATTCTATACATAACAAACGTTCTGGCCAATGCCAGAACGCATTTTAAATTTCATCCGGCAAGAGGACGCGTCTCTCTGCCGACATTCACAAAGCAACGCGTCTTCTACAGATTAGAACACGTCTTCGTCCTCTGCGTCATCTTCCACGTCGACTTCTTCTTCAATTTCCGGGCCCTCTTCAATAAAGTCGGCCTCTGCGTCAATCTCATCTTCTTCATCCGCGAAAGGCGCATCATCGTCACCAAATGTATAAGGAGGCTCTTCATCCAGCAATTCCTCGTCCAATTCGGCGATTTCTTCATCTTCTTCATCGTCAAAATCAAGCACTTCTTTGCGGACAAACCGTTTCCCCGCGCCGCGCTCTGTTGCTTTGTCAAGCGGGTACCAGCTGCGCAGCCCCCACACATTGTCGCCAATGCAAACAAAGCGCACGTCAATGTTGATATCCGTGTACAAGCGGGCGATGACCACATCAACCTCGTCTTGCGTAAGACCTCTAAGCTCTGCCACTTTTGCCATCAAATCGCGATAATAGTAAGGTTCCTTGCCTTGTGAAAGAATCTGATACGCAATATCCACCAACGGAATCTCAAGCAATGCTTCACGATCACGATCAACGCGCAATGATTCTGCCATCGTGCACCTCCATGACTGCCTCACTTCATCCCAATATTAAAGCATATCGCAAGAACAAACTCAATCCTGATCTGATAAGATTTTTTATGACAGAGTATGACCATTTACATTTTGTTATCCAATTAATTGGACTGTTACTACTCGATAAATCATACACTGGGAACGAACATACGAATAAATGACTCACTTCTCCCATGTTTAATTAGAGATGTTTTGCTATCGTTCTCTGCCAATAATCAAATTCACATCGCAATTTCACACTTTGCAGGAACGAAGTCCCATGTCCTACCACCGTCACGTGAGGCGTAGATCAGCGTGCGATGGTTTTCGTAGATGTCGATCCATCCATGCCCAGCATCCACGAAGCTCACCCCAGCCGAATAACCGCCGGGAGCATAGATCGGACGATTCCACTGAAGATGCCAATTCGTTCCGCCGTTTGCTGTGTCGTACAAACTTAGCTTATGGCTCGAACTGAGCAGCAAGTACCCATGCTGCGGCGAGAAAAAGTAGGATGAAAACCCGACGTTTTTCGGAAAAAGCGCGCTGTGCGACCAACTCCGGCCGCCGTTTGCTGTGAACCACAAGCCCGAACCTGACCCCACCGTAACAGGCATTACACCCGCCAGATCCGAGATGCGCACAGGCGCGCGCCAAATTTGATACGCAATGCCCTCAGACGCTGATACCATGGGGAATCTCCCAACTAGAAAGTTGGAATCCGACCAAGTTCGGCCGCCGTCGCGCGTCACATGGAGACTGCCATAACGCTGGTTGGCATACCCGCCGACGTAGAACCCCGTGCTCCGCGAGAGAAACGATAGCCAGACGATTTTCCCGTTTGGATTATAACGGATCAATTTCCACTGTTTTCCCCCGTTGTCTGTAAAGAACAAGTGCTGCGGTTGCTCCCCCATGGCAGCAGGTCCGCCGATCATCAACCACCCAACGCGCGGGTTTATAAAGGAAAAACGACAAATGCCCCCTGTCTGTACGTGTATGACGCGTCGCTGCCATGTACGTCCACCGTCTGTTGTATTGTAGAGGTTCACCGTGTCAGGGCTTTGCTCTGTAAGGTACCATGCATCTCTTGCCGAAGTGAACGTATCATACATAACTTTGGGTGATTCAACCGCGCTCCACACCCGCCCTCCATCCACCGTGCGCCACAGATGCATCTTTTGCCCGACCGCCCACCCGTCCGTCGCGGTGAACATTTCAATTTTCTGGAAATCGATGGGTCGATACAGAGTTTCTGGTGGTTTTGCGGACATCGTTGATGAACACCCAGTCAGGACTGCAATCAGGGAAATGATGGTAGACCATTTGAAGAATTCACCGATGTTTTTGTACCCCACGACAGCTTACCTCGATTCCGACAGGAACACACCAGACGCAAGGTTGAATAGCCCTTTAGCTTGATCCGTCTTCTTACGAACTTAGACGATCTTCGTTGTACATCGGTTTCACAATCCAATCCCCAAAAGGCTGGCAAGCGTCGCTGCACCTTCCGTCACCGAACAGGCGCCGTCCCTCACACGTTGGACTTCCTCTTGAAGCGCCGGCTCACGGCGCAGTCGTTCAAGGACTGCGAGGCGCACCTGCTCTTGAAGGCGCTCGAGCAGTTCTCGCTCGCGACCGACGCCGCGTCTCGCCTTCAGTCGATCCTGTTCCAACAGATACGCGCGGTGACTTTCCAGCGCCGCAAACCACATATCGACGCCCGTCTCCGCCTCATGAACAAGTGACGTCGCGACAATCGGGACTGCAAAAGGTTGCAAACCCCGCTCAAGCTCTGCCATCCTTTTGACATCAAGCATTTCCTTTAACACTTTGATCGTCTTTGCAGCCCCTGGCAACTCGGACTTGTTGACGACAAAGAGATCCGCAATCTCCGTAATTCCAGCTTTCGTCGCCTGCACCTGATCACCACCCGCCGGCGTCAGCACAACGGTCACCGAATCGGCGGCATACATGATATCCAGTTCTGATTGACCCACGCCGACCGTTTCCAAGATGATCCGATCAAACCCCGCCCATATGAGCAACCGTGTCGCGGCGCGTATCGGTTGCGAGAGTCCCCCAAGACTCCCGCGGCTTCCCAAGCTCCGCATGTAGACGTGCGGGTCGAGCGCGTGGCGATTCATGCGCACGCGATCACCGAGAAGCGCCCCGCCGCTAAAGGGACTCGACGGGTCAACTGCAAGCACCCCAACGCGATGGCCACGCGCACGATACTCTGCAATCAACCGATCGGTCAGCGAACTCTTGCCCGCCCCTGGAGGGCCCGTGATGCCTATGACATGCACACGCGCCTCGCGCCTCGCATAGTCGGGGTGCGCCTCAATCGTCGCAAGCAGGCGAAGCGCACCAGGATCTTCGCTTTCAACCAAAGAGATGGCGCGCGCCAACGCGCGCTCATCCCGGTCCTCCAATCGCTCAAGCCATGCACTCTGCATCACGCGTCACGCTTTGAGGAGATGCCCTGCGATAACCATGCGCTGCACCTCATTTGTTCCCTCGTAGATTTGCGTGATCTTCGCATCGCGCATCATGCGCTCCACCGGAAAGTCACGCGTAAATCCATAACCGCCAAGAATTTGGACAGCCTCTGTCGTCACCTTCATCGCGACATCTGACGCCATTACCTTTGCCATCGCAGACGCTTTTCCGTAAGGCATACCTTGCTGCTCAAGCCACGCCGCCTGATACGTGAGCAGACGCGCCGCCTCAATCTCTGTCGCCATGTCTGCCAGTTTGAATTGAATCGCCTGAAAATCTGTGATCGGCCTGTTAAACTGCGTGCGCGATTTGGCGTACTCAAGCGCCACATCAAGCGCCCCCTGCGCGATCCCGACTGCCTGCGCCGCAATGCCGTTACGCCCGCCGTCAAGTGTCATCATCGCGATCTTAAACCCGCCGCCTTCTTCACCGAGAAGATTCTCTACAGGAACTTCGCAATCCTCAAAGATCAATTCCATCGTGGGAGAGGAACGGATCCCCATTTTTTTCTCCTTTTTGCCAAAAGAGAATCCCTTCATCCCTTTTTCGAGAATAAATGCGGAAACGCCGCGTGACCGCTGCGTCGGATCGGTCGTCGCAAAAACGATATACGTATCCGCGTAACCACCGTTTGTCGTGAATACTTTCGTTCCATTCAAAACATAGTGATCTCCGCGTTTCACGGCCGTCGTGCGCATGCTCGCCGCATCCGTACCCGCGCTCGGTTCTGTCAATCCGTATGCGCCGAGTGTTTTACCCTCCGCGAGCGGTCGCAAATACTTCTCCTTTTGCGCATCGTTGCCAAACTTATAGAGTGGCCACGACGCGAGTGAGAGATGCGCAGACAGCGTCACACCCGTTGATGCACAGACCCGCGACAACTCTTCGACGGCGATGACATACGAGAGAAAATCGAGTCCCGCCCCGCCCACATCTTCCGGCCACGGAATGCCTGTCATGCCAAGCTTGCCCATCTTGTCAAAAATGCTACGGTCAAACATCTCTTCTTCATCACGCTGTGCAGCGCTCGGCTCAACCTCACGCTTTGCAAAATCCCGAATCATCTTGCGCAATGCCTGTTGATCCTCACTCAATAAAAAATTCACGGATGTTCCCCCCGACGCGGCACCTATTCTGTCATCTCTTTGGCAAGCGCCTTCGCGATGACAATCCGCTGGATTTGATTGGTTCCCTCATAGATCTGTGTCACTTTGGCATCGCGCATATAGCGTTCGACAGGATACTCTTTGGTGTACCCGTATCCACCAAACAGCTGCACCACGTCCGTCGTCACACTCATCGCTGTATCCGAGGCGTAGAGTTTCGCCATCGAAGCCTCTTTGCCGCACGGTTTGTGCGCTGCGCGAAGCGTTGCCGCGCGATAGGTCAACAGGCGCGCCGCCTCAATCTTCATCGCCATATCGGCAAGCATCGTCTGTACCGCCTGAAACTCAGAGATGGCCCGTCCAAACTGCGTGCGCGACTGTGTGTAGGCGCACGCAGCGTCAAATGCCGCGCGCGCGATGCCAAGCGCCTGCGCGGCGATGCCGATGCGCCCGCCGTCAAGCTGGGACATCGCAATTTTAAAGCCGTCCCCTTCTCCGCCAAGCCGCCGAGCCGCCGGCAGTTTGACATCCTCAAAAATCAGTTCAGCAGTGGATGAGCCATGCAAACCCATCTTCTCTTCTTTTCGCCCAACGCGAAATCCTGGCGTGTCGCGTTCGACGAGAAAGGCTGTGACCCCGCCGTGCGCCGCACGCGCCGAATCGGTCACCGCAAACACCGTATAGACATCCGCCTCGCCACCGTTTGTGATGAACACCTTCTGGCCGTTGAGCACGTACGCATCCCCAACGCGCTCCGCTCTCGTGCGAATGCCCTGCGCGTCTGATCCGGCGTTTGGCTCCGTGAGCGCAAACGCGCCGAGTTTCTCCCCTGCCGCAAGTGCAGGAACAAACACCCGCTTTTGTTCTTCCGTGCCAAACGCAAGGATAGGCATCGTGCCGACGGATGTGTGCACCGCAAGGATGACGCCAAGCGCCGCGCTCACATAGGAGATCTCCTCGATTGCAAGCATGTAAGAAACATAATCCGCGCCAACACCGCCCCACTCCTCCGGGATCGGCAAACCAAGAAGACCAATGTCCCCCATCTTCTTGACGATGGAGCGCGGAAATTCGTCCGACTGGTCGATCGATTTTGCCGCAGGCGCCACAACGTCACGTGCAAAATCCCGCACCAGTTTTTGAATCGCGCGTTGCTCTTCCGTCACGTGAAGATCCATGGGACTCCCCCCGCACACACCGCTAAAGTGTCTTATCTTCGCACAAAACTATTTCGATTCGCTGCGATAATCATAAAATCCGCGTCCGCTCTTTTTGCCGAGCCATCCTGCCGCGACGTATTTTCGCAAAAGAGGGCACGGTCGATATTTGCTGTCACCAAGTCCGTCGTGAAGAATCTCCATAATCGAAAGACACGTATCGAGTCCAATGAAATCAGCCAGTTGCAGCGGACCCATCGGATGATTCATCCCCAGTTTCATCACCGTGTCAATCGCGTCGCGATCCGCCACCCCTTCATAGAGACAATAGATCGCCTCATTGATCATCGGGAGCAAAATGCGGTTTGAGATAAACCCAGGATAATCATGCACCTCCACAGGCGTTTTGCCAAGTGCCTGTGCAAGATCGGCCACCGCTCGATACGTCTTTTCGCTCGTCTGCAGACCGCGAATGATCTCCACCAACTGCATGACAGGAACTGGATTCATAAAATGCATGCCAATCACGCGCTCCGGGCGCGAGGTGACCGCCGCAATCTCCGTAATCGGCAGCGAGGATGTGTTTGTCGCGAGGATTGCATCCGGTTTTGCCAGTCCGTCGAGCTGCATAAACAGGGACTTTTTTATGTCCATCTTCTCAACGGCCGCCTCGATCACAAAGTCCGCCGAGGCCACCGCGTCGAGTGTCGTGGTCAGGGTGATGCTCGCAAGCGTATCGCGCGACGCGCTCTCCGACAGTCCACCCTTTTTCACAATCCTAACAAGACTCTCCTCAATCCGCGAAAAACCGCGCTCCACAAATTCAGGCGCAATGTCTTGAAGCGTCACACGCATCCCACGCATCGCGCAGACTTGCGCGATGCCACTGCCCATCTGTCCGGCACCGATCACCATCACGTGTTGTATCGCCATTTTGCCTACACCTCCACGAGAACTGCATCGCCTTGCGCGGCACCACTGCAAATCGCAGCTATGCCAAGACCGCCACCGCGCCGCCGAAGTTCATAGAGGAGCGTCAGCAAGATGCGCGCACCGCTCGCACCGATCGGATGTCCGAGTGCGACCGCGCCGCCATTCACGTTGACGCGCTCCAGATCCCACGGGACATGATGGCGACTCACCAGCGGAACCGCCGCAAATGCTTCATTGATCTCAAAAAGCGCGATGTCCTCAAGCGACCGCCCCGTCTTTTCAAGAAGCTTTGCCACTGCGACACCCGGCGCCGACGCGATGTACTTCGCCTCAAGCGCAACTTCTGCGTGTCCCCGCAGCGTCCCTAGGATCTCCCTGCCTTCACGGCGCGCCCGCGCCTCACTCATTAAAAGCAGCGCCGCCGCGCCGTCATTGACGCCTGGCGCATTTCCTGCTGTCACGGTGCCGTTCGGATCCCCCACCGGACGCAGCGCAGCCAGTTTTTCTAGTGACGTATCACGGCGTGGCGCCTCATCGACCGCCACCTCCACTGTACCCGCTTTCATGGAAACGGACACAGGAGCGATCTCTTCCGCAAATTTTCCTTGATCCATCGCCTCGATCGCGCGTTTGTGTGAGCGATAGGCCCAGGCATCTTGGGCGTCGCGCGACACTTCATACTCTTTTGCCACTGTAGTACCGTGCACCACCATCGGAACGTGGTCAAACGCACAGGTCAGGCCGTCATGCTGCATCAGATCCACAAACGAGGCATCACCCATCTTCAGCCCAAAGCGTGCGCCGCGTACAAAATACGGGGCGTTTGACATGCTCTCCATGCCGCCCGCAAGCGCCACATCAAGATCACCCGCCCGCACCATCTGATCAATCAGTGTGACAGCGCGAAGCCCCGACGCACAGACCTTGTTGACCGTCTCCGAGCGCACCGCCCACGGCATCCCCGCAAGGCGCAGCGCCTGGCGCGAAGGGATTTGTCCCGCGCCACCCTGAAGCACCATGCCCATCGCCACTTCTTCTACCTCATCCGGCGCAACACCGCCGCGCAAAAGCGCCGCACGCAGCGCAACCGCACCCAACTCAACGGCAGAAATAGAAGAAAGCGCGCCGCCAAGTCTACCAAACGGCGTTCGTGCTCCTGAGACAATCACCGTGTTCATCCAATCTTGGCCTCCCCATCACCGACCGAGCGTTCAGTCTTTTTATTCAGCGTATCATAATTCAGAGAGTGCGAGAAGAACATTCGGTAAGCGTCATTCAGCCCATTCCCGCCGCACGCGCTCCGGATGCGTATACACAGAAAAAGCGCCTTTTCGCACAAAACCGACTGTCGTCAACTGCAAATCATCCGCGATCTGCAGCGCGAGCGCCGTTGGCGCCGATTTTGACAGCACGATGCCAATGCCCATTTTTGCGACTTTCAACAGCACCTCTGAAGAGATGCGTCCGCTAAACGCGATCACCAATTTGTCACTCGCCAGATTCTCGCGAATCTGGTATCCGTAGAGTTTGTCAAGCGCGTTGTGACGCCCGATGTCAAAGCGCGACAACAGCACCTTATCCACGGTGCACAGCGATGCATTGTGCACACCGCCTGTCGCGTGAAACAGGTTCGACGCGCGCTGCATCCGGTCGATCAGCGAAACGATCTGTCCCGGCGTGATCTGCGGCGCCACTGCGATCGGTTTTGCCAGCGCCGCATCCTGATAAAAGTAGAACGATTGTCGCCCTTTGCCACAACACGAGGCGATGTACCGCTTTCCAAACATTTGCGGGTCTATGACAAACGGCGTCGCGAGGCGAACATAGGCCACACCATCTTCCTCTGAGATGGTGAGCGAGCGAATCTCCTCACAAGATGTCAGCACGCCTTCTGATGCGAGAAATCCAATCACCAGATCCTCCAAATCGGTCGGTGTGCAAACGAGCGTGACAAACTCCTGTCCATCAATATAGACCGTTAGCGCATATTCTGTTACAACGTTTGCCTCACGCTCTGAAAATGTCTCATTCTCGTAGCGCTGTACCTTTCGTCTGATGATTACTGGCAAATCCACAGCGGCTCTCCTTTACTCGAACCCCGGCGCGTCATCTCACCAGAATTCCTTCGCGATTCCCAATTCAAACGGCCATGCACAGTAGTTCTGCGATGTCATTCGTGTCGATTTCTTCCTCGACACCTTTCGCCTTCGTCCCATCGATCATCATCGTCATGCAGTACGGACACGCTGTGGCAATCGTCGTTGCACCCGTCTCAAGCGCCTGTTCGGTGCGTTCGACATTGATGCGCTTCTCGCCCGTCTCTTCTTTAAACATTGAGCCGCCACCCGCGCCGCAACACATGCTCTTATTGCGGCTGCGCTCCATTTCGAGCACAGTGAGACCAGGAATGTGTTCAAGAATATAGCGAGGCGCGTCATACTCTCCATTATACCGTCCGAGGTAGCACGGGTCGTGATACGTAACCGTCTTTTCCACGCGCTGCGTCGGGATGATGCGCCCCTCTTTGAGAAGTTCCGCCAAAAACTGTGTGTGATGCAGCACCTCAATGTCCAGCCCGAAATCCTTGTATTCCTTGGAAAACTGATTGAACGCGTGCGGATCTGTTGTGACGATTTTTTTTACGCCGTACGCTTTAAAGAGTTCCACATTGCGCTCGACCAACTCCTGATAGAGAAACTCATTACCGAGACGTCGTGCCGAGTCTCCATCGCTCTCCTCTTCTTTCCCGAGAATGGCAAAGTCGACATTCGCCTTTTGCAATAGTTTCACAAAGGACTGCGCGATCTTTTGATTGCGCGGATCATAAGACACAGCCGTTCCAACATAGTACAGGTAGTCCAC
This sequence comes from Ferroacidibacillus organovorans, assembly GCF_001516615.1. Lineage (GTDB taxonomy): Bacteria > Bacillota > Bacilli > Alicyclobacillales > SLC66 > Ferroacidibacillus > Ferroacidibacillus ferrooxidans_B. Next base: position 105,382 of record NZ_LPVJ01000054.1, read on the forward strand.
TGCGCCTTCCACATCTTCCATCACGCGAATGCCAAGCCCCTCCGCCCACTCCGCACGCGCGGAACGCGGACGCCCCCACTCGTTGGAGTGACGCTCAAGGTTTGTGAATGTGCGGTTGACTTCTCCCGGCGCGCTGCCTTTAGTCAAGACAAGGTCGCGGCGAAGATCGACGATCAGACTGACGTGCTCATTAAAGACCGGGCACGCCTCCTCACACGCGCGACATGTCGTGCACGCCCAAATCTCGTCTTCGGTGTACACTTCGCCTACCAGATCAGGAAGGCTCGCCGTGTAATCCTCGCCACCTGCGGCCATCTTCAATAGAGATGGACCCTGATCGACAAGATGATCCTTCATTTTCAGGATCAGGTACTTAGGCGAGAGATCCTTCCCCGTGAGCGTGGCGGGGCAGGATACATGACAGCGTCCGCACTCCGTACAGGCGTAACCGTCGAGAAGTTGCTTCCAACTCAACTGAGTCACTTTGGCGACACCAAACTCTTCCACCGTCTCATCTGACAAGTCAAGCGTTTTCAGCTTGCCGACAGGCCCAAGGTTGCGATAGTACGTATTGAAAACGGCGCCAATCATATGCAAGTGCTTTGAGCGCGGTATAAAAACGAGAAAACCAAAGATGGACAGCGTATGGATCCAGAAAAAAACCTGCGCAAGATTTCCCGCAACGGATGGCGACATGCCAGAAAACCAATACGCGACAAGGCTTGACATCGGCGCGGCAGGCACGGTGTAAGCGCCACTCGCGACTGCGTCAAGTCCTGTGGTCAAGAAGAGTGTCGCCACGATGATAAAGATGAGTCCGAGAATAAAGCCCGCCTCAAACGTAGGTTCAATCCGCATCGGTCGCCACACGTAGCGGCGAATCAGCGCAACGATCACGGCCACCATGACAAACGCCGCAAACAACTCCTGTGTAAACGTGAACCACCCCTGCGTAAACCCTGGGATGTGCCCGCCAAACAGATCAAAGCCAAAAAAATCGAGCTCACCGAATCCGAGGATGATAAATCCCCAGAAGATGAAAAAGTGTCCGATCCCTGACGGTTCGGCCAACACTTTACCCTGCCCAAGCACGTATTTGAAGAAACCTTTCATGCGCTCCTCACTGTGGTCTGAGCGTTGCTCAGCCTGTCCGAGCCGCAAAAAGCGATAGCGTTGGTAGATCCCCGAGAAAAAGCCGATAAGTGCCGCAATCAACAAGACAGTGAACGCGATGATCCGCAGCGGTTGCATGCTTCTTTCCTCCCTCACCAGACAGAAACCCTTCTTGATCTTATTAAACCACGATCAGCGAAGAGAACGCGAGGTGTCGTTTTTTCCACCCCTCCCAATAATGAGTGAATAGCCATTCATAGTCAATCGAAAGATGTGAAATTCACTTCAAGCCAACCACCGCGTGGCATACGGATGAAGCGATGCGGGAACTTTGTGGCGCGTTCAAAAGAGCCAGAGATCGCGGCGATTTACCGGATTACGTCTTGATTGGACTGTTTATCTTAGATTTTTTATGTATCCATCCCTTTTCCGACAGCAATGGGAGAATTTATTTTCGTAGGAATTTTCCGATAAAAAGATATATAAAACTTACCAAAAATCCAACAACCGTGCCACTTACCACCGCAAAAGCAAACTCCGTTTTCAGCACAGTGGCGAATGATTTCGTCCCGCTGATACGCGAGACTGTATCCGTCACGGACTTGCCCTTGTGTTGAGGTACGTATGTATCCGCCTGCTTTGGTCATTCCTGATTCACCTCGTTGCCATACTAAGACGACTGAATGACCGAGTGAAGATAGAGAAAGGAGCCGGACCCCGATTTAACGAGGTTGGCTCCCTTCGGTTACAGCACTTGAAATTCGTGTTACTTGCCAGTGTCCTTTGAGGTCGGTTCAATCAAACCCATAACTTCTCTCTGTGCCTCCGGTCGAATTTTGTTCAATAACTCTTCGTCTACAGAGCCTTTTCTCAACCAGATGGCACCCAGTGACTCCCCACACGTAGAGCAAATCATTTCGTCAGTATTCCGATACGTGGATTCATGGTCGAGGATGCGCTTCACTTGCACCTTGCGAAACTGGCTGCCTTGTCGAGTTCTGAATCCCTCTTGATTCAATTGGCTTGCGATTTGTTTGAGCGTCCATGCGGGGAATCGCTGACGGAGTTCGAATAGACGTTTGACCGTGTTGGCTTGTGCAGGCTCAATATGCAGAGCCTTTTGTCCCTTTGCGGTGTTGTAACCGAATGCCGCACCACCTCCGGCATATCCGCCTTGTTCAGCTTTCTTTCGTCTTCCACGACTCAATTTCAATGCGATTTCAAGGCGTTGATATTGGTCAAGAAGCTCAAGCATGCCATTAACGAGAAAATCATTGGGGTCATCGTTGTATATGCTGTACGTTTGCTGTTCAATGGCGCGAACGTCGACGCGGTGGCGTTTGAGTTTTCGTTGTATCAAGACCTTCGCCATATCGCTACGCCATAAACGTGAGGTGTTCAGGACGACAACGCAGTCAACTTCGACAGATGCAAGGTCAGTGAGCATGAACTGTAAGCCTTCACGTTCGACTGTCAGACCGTCTTCATCGACTTTGGCACCGCTGATGCCTTTGTCTTCGTAAATCCCATCTTTGACAGTACCCCAGTCACGTCGCGGGTTCGTAGGCCCTATTTTGCCCTACAACACAAATAGCCCCGCTCCCACAGGGCTACATTCACTTGATCGGATCTTATTTTGCGTCGGCTTGGGTATCGCGAAGATAGATCGTTTTTGCAGGAAGTGGAATTTGCAGCATCTTGAGGACTTCGGCCAATCGCTCTGACGCCGGAGGCACGCTCAGGAATTCCCTTGCCCAGAAACTCCGCCTTCAGCACATGCCATCGCCTTAGTTCCTTGACGATCCATTCTCCAGTGTAGTGACGATCCTCCAGATCCTTTTGTCGGATCGCTCGTTCCTCTTCATCAGAAATCCGCTGCACCTCTTGCACTTGTTGATCCCACGCACGTCGGTACATCACCTGCATCTCTTGCTCAAATAGATAGGCCAGCACGCAAATGAAAATATGGCCGCGTACCCGTTTCTCATTCCAGTGGTACAGAGGACCTACATCCAGAAAGTTCTTGATCTCCCGAAACGCCCGCTCAACATTCATGAGCGTCTTGTACGAGGTGACCACTTCTCCTGCAGGAAGCGTCGTGTTGGTCTTGATCACAAACTTGCCGTCACGGAGCGCTTCCTTCAACAGCGCGACTTCGTTTCGCGCGTACGTGATCTTCTGGCCGTCAAAGTCTACATCGAAAAAGGTCTGTACCCCTTTTGTGGTCAGGATCTCTCCGATTTTTAGCATCACAGACTGAGCACTTGCCTTTCGGCCGCGATGCGGCGTTTCCAGACGATCCTGCAATGCCGCAAGCGCCTTCCCAGCCTCCTCAAGCGCCGTCAAACGAAAGGTCTCATCGGCTTTGGCCTTAATCGGATTGTGACAGAGGAGGTAGCGCGCTTCAGAATCTTGCTCCTCGTCATCCACATAGGACGCCGATACTTCGAGGTACTTCAGATTGTCCCGCAATTCCGTATACCTGGAAAGGTCGCGATAACGCTCCAGCAGCGCGTCACTGACCACGCGACCGCGCTTGTGAAACCCAACGATGTACGGATACTTCAAATCCGCCAGAAGCTTCGTGTTCTTCTGCGTCACCATGCCGCGATCGCCGACAAAGACGCACTGCTCCACAGAGAACTCCTTTTTCAGACGTTCCAGGATCCCTTTGACGGTGCTTTTGTCAGGCGTATTCCCAGAAAACACCTCGTGCGTGATGGGAATCCCATCCGGTGTGACGAGCAGCCCCAGCTCCACTTGCTCAAGATCCGGCCGGTGCGTGCGAGAGTAACCGTGTTCGGCGATGGGGCACGCATGCCCGCTCACGTGCGTACTCGTCAAGTCGTAGAGCACAAGAGAGAGGCGGAAGTTGAGCAGATCGGTCAGTCGATGGTACATGAATTTCTCAAGATCCAGTTTCATGTCCACGAGGTAGTCAAGCGCCCGATAGAAATGTTGAAGTTGCCAAGCATCTCCCTCGGACTCTGGCAGGTACAGATCTTCAATCGTGTAAAACAAGTTTTAATTTGCTTGAGGGATCGATAAGACGGTTACAGACCATGGCTTTGAGATACCGCGCCACGTCAAAGGTGACGTGACGATCTTTCAACTGCTCCTGAATCGCCTGGGTGAGACCCAGTTGATCCCATAAAAATTGAACCACGTAAGAAACCCCGAACGAGAGGGTCGACTTGGGATTCATGTCCTCGATCGAACCGGAAGTGCGATGCTGTAGGAGCGATTCAAGTGTACGGATGAACTGTTGAATCTCTTGTTCCGAGTAGGCATCGATGTTCCCGAGGCTTGCAATTCTGCGTTTTTAACGGACTTACCTTCCCGGTAGGACTTCCACGATATGCATGTACCTGTAGGTGCGACCACTCCGCAATGTTTTGTGGATACAATTTGAGCAAACACAGGCATCACCGTCGCATAGATTATTGCCTACAATGATAGCGAAAAAGTGCAAATAAGTCAAAGTATATGTTATACACATGTTGATAACTTTTTGACCTACAAATTTGATATTGAAAACAGAGAAAAATGAGCAAAAACCGCGCCGTTACGCGGTTTTCTACCTGTGGATAAGTCTAATTTCAAGCTCAAACTGTCAAAGATGAGGTAAATATTTCTATTGACCAAGCACCAATCTTCTGGGGTGCCGACAGTCCGTTTTGTGATTTTGGTTACAAACCAACGTTATTTGATGCCCCTGGACCGAATCCGCCTCGAAGTAATGAAAGCTGGACTGCACACTCATTCCTCGTTTATTGCTCAGATGTGGCAAGAACGCGCAAGGTGCACTTTCTGATTGCATTACAATGGGGATATGTTTTGGAACACGGCAAGGTGCGCATTAGTGACTTGTTGATTGGTTCTAAGGAAGACTGGGATTCCCATGTTTCATTTATTATTAATAAATATCCAAATCGGTCATTTGTTTAATGAGCAGAACCGTGAAGGACTGAATTAGCGGGCGCGACGTGTTGATCATGACATTCACGCAAAGGAGGCTAAAAGTTGAACCTGTTTACATCCCACGCCATTCAGACGCTTTTATCCCAACTGGATGGGATAAAAGCAATTGTTCCATGAGTTATGCAGTTGTCCCCAATAATTGGGTATTGGTAGGTTCAAACCATCTCATTTCCAGTTTCGTTGGCCAA
>NZ_LPVJ01000055.1 GCF_001516615.1 Ferroacidibacillus organovorans
GATGGTTTGAACCTACCAATACCCAATTATTGGGGACAACTGCATAACTCATGGCAAAGTATTTAGGTCGTACATTTTTCTCATCCCCATTGTTTCTTAGTGTGTTTTGTATAATAGATGAGACTGATTTTTGTAGCATCTCTATGTCTCTAATCCTTGACTCAATCTCCGCCTGCGCATCCCCCACTTCTGCACAATGGCCCGCTGGACATCGAGGGGAGGGAGGGGGATTTTTATAGATTCAAAGAAATCGAGTTTAACTTCCTTCCTTCCCTCAGCGCCAACCTTGTTACGATTCAGGTATGCCTTAAAGAAGCTAACCTGAACAATGAGACGAAGATACTCAGGAAAAATCAACTTTTCGTCAGGCTCATAAACGGCAAAGTGATTTGTAACTGCCACATTGCACCAATCGTCTGGAATTACACTAACGGCACCATTTTTCAAATCAATTTTAGCGACAACAATGTCACGTGGACGCGCCCAGTACATATCCATCGTATATTGACGCGAAGATTCGATTTTCCTTTCGGACACTGATCCATCAAAGTGTATCGTGATAAGATGCAATGCCGAGAACGGCGTTATTTTTGGATCAACTTTTTCCTTGCGCAATCGTACAACAGAGCCGATTTTTGCCATGACTGATTCAGGCCAGTTCCATACAATACCCTCGTAACTTGCCGGGTCCCATCGAGACATCCGTAAAAACCTTACTGCAAAGCCCCTCGTTTTGGCGTTCTCACACGAGGGGCCTAGACGAAAAAGGCGTCGGGTCCTTCTCAAATTCCCGGAATAGTTCTAGCGCCGTCTTATCCACGTTGGTAGGGACGCGCGGATTCGGATACAACTCGTTATCGTCTGCCTCAGCAGTGGCCGTGATGCCGACATGCTCCGCCTCGTACATAAACACTGGGTAATCAAATCGTTCCTTGAGCAAAGTTCTAGCTTCAAGCCTAATACGCTCATTCATCGTCTTCTGATAAGTGGTCAAATTCTTTTGTGCAGTTTTCCGCGCCACTGCGTCGCGGGACTTCTTCGCCGCTGATATGGCAGCCTCTAAACGCACGCACGCCGCCGTGATTTCGTCAGCGTACTTTGACTCCGTCTCGATTTGTACTGCTACTTTCTTGGCGTTGAAATCCGCCCGCTCCTGCTCATCAAACTTTCGCAAAAACAGAAGGGATGCCTTTACGGATGCCCCGCTGGACATGAATGTTTCTTGCGGCAGACTCACCACGGCGAGAATCTTCGCGCGATCCTCCACGAACTCTCGAACATAGGCCAAAGAGGGATTATTGAAGATGCCCTCCGGCAACACGATGCCAAGCCGACCACCCGGTTTCAAAAGATCAAGGCAGCGCTCGATGAAAAGAATTTCGGTCTTAACCTTGGAAACTTTTCCACTGTTCTTCTTCGGCAACTGAAACAGGGTCGCGATTGGTTGCCCTTTAACTGCATTTACTTTCCGTCGGGCTAACTTGTACGGCTCCCCATACCGTTCCTCATAGAGGCGCTCCACATCGGGAGATATGTGAATGTCCCCGTCAAGCACTACGTCAGTAGGCTCTACGCTAGCTCCAAACGGAGGGTTGGTCAAGATGATATCGAATCGTTCCTCAAAGATGCCATTGACGTTTAGAAACCCATTGTGATGGTGTACGCCCCCATGACCGTCTCCGTGCATAATCATGTTCATCTTGGACGTGCGGGCCATCCGATCATTCGCGTCCGTTCCATAAATACATCGATTCGACAGCTTCCACATGCGCGAACCCTCTATGGATGGATCAAGTGATTGCTGAATTTCCGAATACCTTTCAGACAGGAGATGCGCTCGATCCGCCTCCGTCAGACTAATATCCGCTTCCGTCGCCTCTCTGTACGTCTGATACTCGCGGTCAGCATCCGCCATGATCTGCTGGCGAACCATCTCGAAAAAGCGAATGAGGAAACCACCCGACCCGCTGGCTGGGTCACAAACGATATCGCCTTCTCTGGGGTTCAACATGCGCACCATGAATTCCACAATAGGACGAGGGGTAAAGAACTGACCAATTTCCCCCGGAACGTTCGACCTAAGAAACGTTCAAACGCAATGCCTTTAATGTCCTCGGACGTATCCGAGAGGTTATATCGCTCCAGTTCCTTCACAATAGCAATAACGGTTGCATACTTCAGATTAATTTTCTCATCATTCTGGAAGATAAAGTCAGCTCGATACTCCGCTTTTGTTTCCCGAAACAGGGTATCCACCGGATCACCATAGATCTTCCTTTGTTCCTCTACGAATTCGGTAGAAAACAAGTTCCTTCTCGTGTGCCCTTGCCGCAATCGCCGTTCCAGGCCCGTCTTGACGAAAAGAATCTTGGCAATTTCATCAAAAGCTGCTGCCGGGTCCAGGTGTTCCCGATTGCGGATGATGTCATGGCATCGCCCCAGCAAATCGGCAAACTCATCCTCTTTGAACGTCTTGAGGCGTGCAATGAGCGCGTCAATCTCTTTACTGGTTGCGTCCGCATGGGGGATATCCTCTATTTCATCGAAGTTCGGAGCCATGCGCGCGTGATCAACTTTGAAGTACTTCGTCTCCCGGTGATTATGCGTGACGAAGAAGCGTGCGCCCGTATATTGCGCATAATTTGAACCCTGCGTATAGGTACTCTGATCGATGGTCACGTTATCTGCCTTGCATTCTACGACGATTAGCGGTTTTAGCCCGCTTGCCTTGTCCTCCGGGGTTCTCCATATCAAAAAGTCTGCCCTCGCCTTGCTAGATCCGCGCTCTACGACAGCCATTTCCTCCGCGATCTGCCCCAACGAATAGCCATATTCATTGACCAAAGTTCGCAAGTATTCTTGTCTGACCCGCTCTTCTGGCGTTTCGTGTAACCAAATCTGTCTAACGTGACTAAATATACGACCGTTACCATCTCGTTTTAGTTCTATGTTCATCCATTCGATCCCCATTTGCGCATTCTATATTTGCCATGCAGTCTAGTTGAATTCTATCACAGAATGAACTTTGAGAACCTTGATTGTCACTAATCAGCGAACCAGAATGGTAAACTTGCCTTATGATTTCGGTAAATATCAAAGGAGGCTATGCGATATGGGTGAACTTGGTTCAGGTCGGTATGGATGGCATTCGAGCAACACACCAAAGAGGAGCGCGGAAGCCGTCAAGCAGATAGACATACGCGCATGGACACGAGATAGTCTATTGCAACCCGGCTTTGTAATTCAAACCTCATGGAAACTCGCTGGACAGCGTATAGGAAGCATGTGCACACACGTAGGCGATGGCCGTGTATGTCTTGTGTATTCACACCGTTTCAACGGCGGGTCATGGAAAGAAGTGCACGAGGAAGTTCGCATCGCGTACACCGCTTGCGGCTATGGCGGTCAGCGCCCCTGGTTCCTCTGTCCGAAATGCGAACACCGCGCGGCAATTCTTTATCTTGGCAGTAGTCTATTTCTTTGCCGTGAATGCTGTGGGTTGACCTATACCAGTCGGCAGGAGTCTGGGAACATACCCAAGCAGATGGCTCGAAAAATGGAGCGAATTAAATACAAACTGAGCATACAGGAACCGGGTGGCCTACTTACAGATATGCGGATCGACAAGCCCAAGGGCATGCACTGGCGCACATACACCCGCCTCATGAAGGAGTTAGAAGAAGTGCGCACGACAGGGCTTAAATCAATGGCAGCCTGCCTGAACCTTTTACATGATCGATTGCAAAAAGCGCCGAAGCGTTAAATATAAGGCAATAGCCGCAATGATTCCGATAGACCTACTGATTATAAATCAGACTGACATCCTATAAACCCTTGTGCAATAAGGATAAAAACAACACTGTGTGCTTGACGTGTGCTCATCTTCCGTTTAGTCTTTGGAGTAAGTAGACTCAACGAAGGGATGAATGATATGGCTCAAATTGTAGAACGTAAAAGAAAATCAGCAGATGGTAGATCGACATGGTTAGTCCGTATTTATGACGGACTTGATGAGAATGGGAAACGGAATTATATCTCATATAACGTGACTGGTACTCGTAAAGACGCTGATCGTGAAGCGAAGCGGCTAGAAACAAAGCGAGATGATGGCGCTTTAATCGATTACTCAAAGTTGACAGTAAAGGAGTGGCTTGAAGAATGGCTAGGCGTGTGGGCAAAACAGCAGGTATCAGAGCGCACGTTTGGGGACTATCAGCGCTACATGGCAGACAAGATTGTACCACGACTTGGAAAGTACACACTGGCGAAAGCGCAGAACATGCAGAAGGCATTTCAAGAAGCAATCGATGAGGTGACTTCCGAAAGTGGCGGCAGAACCGGTCAGTATGTACATACAATTTTGAAACAGGCCATGAGAAAAGCAGTGGAGACGCGAAAGATCGAACGAAATCCGTTAGAATTCGTGCAACGCCCGAAAGCCATCAAGAAACAAGAGCTTAGGCCGCTGGACACTCACGAAATCAGGCTGTTCCTGGATACTGTCAAAACACTATGGCCGATCGAAACAGGCGCTTCGATTTATCCCCTTTTCAAGTTCATGTTAGATTCCGGATGCAGACCAGGCGAAGCCCTAGCAATCAAATGGACAGACCTAGAGAATGAGATGCGAACTGTACGTATTCAACGATCATTGGAACGAACACAGAACGGATGGAGAGAAAAGGATACGAAGACTGTGGGGAGCCGCCGGTCTATAACTTTATCCGAGCCAACGGCGGCGGTTCTACGTCAATACGCAAAGATCCAAAGGGAGTACATAATGGCACACAGAGACTTATACCACGATCACGGATTTGTGTTCGTCGCGACTAACGGTGAGCCACTGGATCATGACAATTTAGCCAAACGCTACTTCAAACCATCATTGAGGAAAGCGGGTTTACCCAATCATGTAAGGCTATATGATCTTCGGCATACTGTAGCCACTCAACTTATGAAAGCAGGCCTAAATCCCAAAATCGTGGCTGAACGTCTTGGACATGCCGACATTACCATGACACTGAATGTATACAGCCACGTGATTCCCAGTATGCAAGATGCAGCCGCCGACGCGTTAGCACCCAATTGTGGTGAGTGATCACTTATGGCTTTATTTGATGAGTGAGTATGAAAATCTCAGGCAACTTGCTAGTGGGAACAATCAGCCTAATTTAAACGCAGAAATGATCGCTAGTTATTCCGTACCTTTGCCGCCACTTGAATTACAGTATGAACTGGTTAAGCAAGCAATGGAGATGAGACAAAAGATAGAACATAGGAAACGAGAAGTTGATGAATTGAGGTTTCGAATCACATCTGAAATTGAAGCGGCCATTATGGGTGAAAACGATTTCTGCGCCATGTATTCCTCTTTATCCTCGGAGGTGTTTTGACCATGCCGCAGCCCAGTAAGACCATTAGACTCTATCTAATCGACGGCTCAACTTCGGGAATGATTCAGGCAGAATTATCGAACTGGACAGGAAAGGTATATCGCATCCCTAGACTTTTTGCTGCTCGCGCATCTGATCGTACGGATCTTCGCGGTGCGGGATCATATCTTCTGGTTGGCAAAGACGTTGCCGACCCCGCTAGGGATGTTCTGTACGTTGGGGAGACTGAGGGAATAGCGGAACGTCTGAGACAGCATTTAGATAAGAAAGAGTTTTGGCAAGAGGCATTTGCTATTGTGAGCAAGGATGAAAATCTCAACAAAGCTCATGTTAGATATATGGAGTATCGATTTGTTGAGATGGCGACGAAAGCAGCTAAAGTGTCAATTGATAATACTAAGATGCCAGTTAGACCAGCTATCTCAGAACCAGATGCAGCAGAAATGGAAGAATTTATTGGCAATGCTGCGCTGTTAATCAGTACACTTGGTTATAAAGGGCTGGATGAGATTATCACTGCCGAAACCTTAGAGAGCCCGGTATTTTTCATTCAGGCGACTCGCGGAGCAGACGCTAGGGGAGTCGTAACATCAGAGGGCTTTGTCGTATTTAAAGATTCTACAATGGCAAACAGTGAGGCGGCTTCCATACCATCTGGGATCGTCAAATTGCGAAAGAGTCTCATGGATCAGGGGATTGTACAGCAAGGGGCAAATGGTTACAGGTTTACCATAAATTATTTCTTTTCTAGTCCATCACAGGCGGCATCAGTCGTTTTAGGACGAAGTGCAAATGGCCGAACTGAATGGAAAACGTCAGCTGGAAAAGTGCTTAAAGCGTTTGAGGATAGCGACCACGGTAATTATTCTTCTTGAGGTTCGATTCCAAAACATTCTCTCGTTTAATCGGTAAACCCGTAAACCCGGTAAACGTAGAAATGTGGCAGGATGACGCGAATTCTTCAATAAATTTCTACCCGGTAAATCACCCGGTAACACCAGAGAATCAATTGTTCGCAGATGTGTTTACCGGGTTCCATGGGGTAGTTTGCCGGGTTATTGGATGCTTGAAAACCCCTTTTGTAGAATGGCCGGATCACCATTTACCGGGTTTTTCTATTTTTCTGGTAGTGTGGTTGGGATTATCCGTCGATTTGATCCGTAACCAGATTCACAATGATTTTCTTGCGTCCACCGGGGTCAGGCGTCAGCGTCACATGCCCGCGTTGATTCATTGTTTCGAGCAGGCGGCGCGTGTCATCCGCTGTCTTTAATCCCGCTACCTGAGCTTTAAGAATGTCCTGGTCGCTTGCTATGCCTCCTTTTCGTTGTAGCCATTGAGCTACCTGCATCATGCGACGTTCGCTGGGAGTATCTCGAAGATTAGCATATATCCTCCGCGCGTGAGATTTCAGGTACTTCATGAGTGCGCCTGTGCGCGCCATCGTTTCGGCATCAACATCAATCATATCCTCGATGTCGTTACAAACAACGCGCAGCATGTGCAGGATGAGGGCCAATCGAAGTGTGTAACTCTGTAATTTCGCCCAAGGTCCACGCAGATGATATAAGAAATCATCCGCGTTCTGTTCGGCATAATGGGCATCCAGCCAGTCATGCCACGAAGCGAGGCCATCCGTTGTAAAATTGACGATGCGCGGGCTACCATCCTCACACGACGTATATTCCATCAATGCCTGACAGGTCGTATCCCATGCCGTTCGCGATTCATTCGATAACTCTTCACTTGTGCGGCGCAGAGGGAGTGGATCGGGATAGACAAAAAGAAATCGATGTATGAACCCATCGCGTTCCGACATCTCGCCCCGCAAGTCCGTTAGTACGGCAGGTTGCATGCCACCCAGAAAACATACAAAGGGCTTGGGGATATGCAATTTCCGGTTCTTGCGGTTTAGCGTAATAGGGGACCCACTCCAGAGAGTTAATGCCCGCTGACGATCATTTCCCCGTCCGCCCTTGTACTGATTGAACGAAGTGATGAATCCTGCCGCCTCATCTTGATACAAGAGCACGCCACGCGGTCGAATTTCTAATAGATCGGCTAAAGCTTCTAGTGTTGTATCAGTCGTGAATGCCTGTTCCATCTCAGGCTGTGCCGGGCGCTTCCCTTCGTGATTCTGCTCCCATGCCGCTAGAGCTTTCTTGTAGTCCTCAAGTGCGCGTTTGTACTCATCTGCTCTCTTGTTTTGCCATTCGTGAATCGGATGCATAACTAATTCAAGAGGTGGCGTTTTACCGCTGCCGGGATCGCCAAGAATGATGGACCAGATGCGGGCAAATTCGATCCAGTCAGCTTTTGCGCGGATCGCGGCCGATGTGCCAATGCAGGAGCCCGCGACGGATAGCATGGATAGAGCCACGAAATCAGGTGGGCAGTTCAGAGACTTCGCCGCCTCGGTGATGAAACATCGCAGACGTTCAGGAAATACGTTTATCGGAAAAGGTTCGACGGGCATCTGCCGGAGCGGAACGGGCGGAATATCCGCTCGTCTGCTCCCTTGATTTCTCTGCCACTCCTGTTCCTCTGACAGACGTTTGGCTGTATCTCTACTCATGGCGGCCACATCCGCGACGATGGAGTTCCCGCAATTCACGCGAGCGGAAGACCCGTGATAATTCTCGCTCGAATAGTGGCGGGATGTTGGCCGCGTTCCAATGTCGAATTAGATCGCGGGCGGCATACACGTCGAGCCCTTCACGCGGCGGAGAGATTAGTAACCCGTATAATCGATAGGCAGCGTTGTTGCGCCCCTCTCCATCCCTCAGGCCTGCTTTTGCGATTCGCCTGAGTTCGTCCAGGTGATCCGGGTTGCTGACTGAAGCATTGTGGCCGTATGAGCCATCCGCTTCCAAGATTAGGCGTAAAAGCCATTTGGGACACTCTGCTACGGGTGTTGTCCATGGATCAAATAACCACTCGTACCGCGCACCTGACGGATGTACAGACGGCGGCAAGAGGACATAGCCGCTGCTCGTTTTCGTCTCCGCTTGGAATCGCTGGAGTTTGCGCTGAGGAATATGAATGCCTGTCGAACGAAAGCGCAAATGATACCCGCGCGGCGTCTTTGTCGTCGGTGTGATGGGCAACTGACCGATGGCGGTCAGCTTCCGCAGGGACTCGTCGCCGCCGTCCACATCGAGATAGAATTCATCGTCATCGGGTCGGTGCCCGATATTGGCGCACGGATGGCCCATCCACCAATTTCTGATTGTCACTTCGTCCGTCGTTGCGTCCAAATGCCCATGTCCGCCTGCTATGGCCGGGAGCTTACTACGTTCGGCTACCGGAAAAATTCGCAAACCAAGCGTACGTAAGGCTTGGACATGATCTAGCATGCCGTAGTTTTGTGCTACAATGATGTCAATAGATGTTTGAGGTACTGCCGCGCGGTCAGGCGCGGCCTTTCTGTCTGTCATTTGTTATTCCCCCTTCGTCCTGACGATTTTACAATCGTTGGTGAAGATGCTTGTCGTTTCCATCCGCCTGCATAGGTACGTCCGCCGGTTCGGATGAATTCAGTCAGCGCGACGCGTTCTATTCGCACGGCGCGACCAACCCGAACGCAAGGGATAAGTCCTTGCGCCGCTAAACTGTACACATGTTGCGGAGACACGCGCAGAATCTCGGCTGCCTCATGCGGTGTCAACATCAGTGGCGAATCCTGAGCCATTTCGATCATTTGTTTATCTCCTCTCTGTTTTTCTAAGATTAATAACAAACACTGTGGAATCTGTGGATAATGTGTATCATAGGGGCTCAACGATGGTGTATTTTGATTTGCTGGCGGATACTGGCGGAATTTTGTACTTCGGAGTTATACTGAGTGTACGTAAAGGCGTTGCTGGGTTCTGAATTCATACAATGGTGCATACTATGGAGGTGCTGCTAGATGAGTGTGGGGATGCTGAAGAACTTGGACCGAGTAAAGGTAGTTTTGAAAAACGGAGAAGATGGCTATATCCTTGCGGAGTGCCCATCTATTCCGGGGTGTCGCTCGCAAGGAAAGACGCGAGCAGAAGCCATCACGAATATTCGGGAAGCGGCGGAGTTATGTCTCGACGTTCGTAGGGGAGAGGGATGGCCACTCTTTGAAGAGCCTCACACGCCGATTGACCCGCGCGCAGATGTGATTGAACTGGAGTTATAGGAATGCCGCGATTGCCTGTTGTGTCAGGCTTGCAGATGATTCAGGCATTGGAACAGTTTGGATGGTCGAGACGGCGACAAAAGGGAAGCCATGTGATCCTGACCAAACAGGGGCACATGATGACTGTCGCTGTCCCACTTCATGACGAATTGGATAAGGGGACGCTCAAAGGGATTCTCCGCGACGCTGATATGAAAGTTGATGACTTGCTACGGTTGCTGAATGGCTGAAGATCGCTTTTTCCTTTTACGTCTCATCCTCTCCATCTCCCTAATTTCGTTCAACCACGCGGCGGCTTTCTCATGTTCTGGATGTTGCTTGCATATCGCGCGAAATGCCGATTTCCCTTTGCGGTTTTCATGAACTGAACAATATCTCCACTCTTCACCGCATTCTTTTGCTATGCGGTATTTGTCGTGGCCCTTTGTCAACGTTCCGTTACATCCGCTCGCCATGCAAGATACCTTTACTTTCAAGCCTTCGGTTTCCTCTTCAAACATACGATGCAATCGCCCGTGGAGGTCCATCAAAACTACAGAACATGGATAGGAACCCTCGACGCTAAGTGTATTATCGTAGATGCGAAAGTGACTCAATCCCGCTTCGTTGCGGGCAAGTGGTTCCGCATTCATGGCGGCGTGCATACAGGATTTTACCAAGGTCTTGAACAACCACTGGGTCATTGTCAAAGTTCCGGGCGGCTTGTCCGTGTAATCAATTTCGTTCGGACGCATGGATTGTAATGTCGTCGCAGCCTCGTGCCAGACGCGGAAGGCTTCGAAATAGTAAAGCCAGCGGGTTTGAAATCGCGAGCGCGTCAAGGTATTAGGATCGCGGTAGGGAGTAGGCTTTGCTATCTGCCCGGACAACGAATGTAGCAATAGATCGAAATTGGAAGTGGCTTTTGAGGAGATGGGGTCGAATGCAGGCGGAAAGGCCATCCATAGGGAATCGTGGTACTCTCTTACCTGCATGATGCTGATATGGGGTGCATAGATGCGGTCCCCATTCATGCCTGATAAAGGGACAAAGGGAATGAAGAACCCGTAATCTGCGACAAACGTAAGAATGGTCGCACGGTCGGAGTTACTCGCAGTGTTTCCGTATGTTAAATTTAAGTTTAAAAAGGCTTTTACAACTTCCTGACTAGACTTGGGTTTAACGGTAAGCGGATAGCCAGTCAGGAGCACTTCGCGGATGGGATCAAAACTGATGGGATATCCAATGTGCGTGATGTACGAATGTACAAAGTTCCTCGAACCTCCAAGGCTCTTCAGATATGCTTTATCAGCTGAACTCATACTGTTCCCCGCCATCGCTGCCGCGTCATCCGGATGTGTATACAGTACATTCAGGAGATTGTCTATATTGGCGTCATGCGGATCATTCATTTGGTACAGGAAATTGGCTTGAATAACAGACGGACGGAATGCAGGGTTAACTCTCCATGGATCGCGTACCATTTTGATATCGAGATGGTCGTCTCTTTGAACCTCACGCCTCTCTGGTTCGGGGAACTGAAGAGGGAAAGGCACTTCAAACAGTCTCCATGGGGTAAGCCGCGATTCTTCGGGCATAGTGTAAGCTCCCTGCGATCAATTATTTTGTGTGCTGATTGTGTGCGGACTTCGTAAATTCAGTGTACATCATGGACTAAAAACACAAGAGAGCTGTGAATCATCCGTGATTTTCCTTAGTTTATCGGGATTTTGTTTGTCTGAATACATCGAGTAAACGGATGTGGATAGCCTTGTAATCAGTAGGTCGCGGGTTCGACTCCTGTCGCTGGCTCCAAAATACCTTGATTTGACGGGCTTTCTCAGATTTTCTGAGAAGGCCCTTTCTGTTAAGCTCTTTTCTTTAACCTGCCCAGTATAGTAATCCACCACGATGTCAACCTTTAGCGATTGTGGTATAGTAATCTCAGTAAATCATCTTGGTACCGCGGGAAGGGCCGAATCTCCTTTTGGGAGAACGGGGGAACCATTTGTGGGGTGAATAGGGTGGACTGCGCCCGCAGTCGCTCTTAGGCGTGTAAGATCCGCCGAATCCGTCAGCTAACCTCGTAGGCGAATACTGGTGGCGACCATGTGCCGCTCATTTTTCTTTCCAATCCCCATACAGCGAATGATCCAACACCTTCTTTTGCTTGACTCAAGATGCGCGTTGGCCAAGGAAATCCACCAAGAAGGGTGGGTCGCAGTTGCATTGCCCGCGATACGTCACGGGTATTGATTTGTTGCGCCTAAGTGCCGGAAAAGGGGTTGAATGAACAATTCTACGTTTTATCGATTTAACTAAATCTTATGTAGATCAAACTGTTGCCGTTGATCATCTCAATCTGTCCATCGAGCGCGGAGAGTTCGTCGTGCTTATCGGGCCGTCAGGGTGTGGGAAATCGACGACACTGCGCATGGTAAACCGTCTGGTTGAACCGACGTCTGGAACGATCGAGATTGACCAGCGCGATGCGAGATCCTATCCGCCAGTCGAACTACGCAGACGGTTGGGGTATGTCATCCAGCAGATTGGCTTGATGCCACATTTGACGATTGCCGAAAATATTTCTTTTGTGCTGAAACTGCAGAGGGTAGGGAAAGTAAAGCGGCGCGCGCGAGCGCGTGAGTTGCTGGAACTTGCGGATCTTGACCCGGACATCTATCTTGATCGCTATCCGGTCGAACTAAGCGGTGGTCAGCAACAGCGCGTCGGTGTGCTCCGCGCGTTGGCGCACGACCCGGAGATCATCCTGATGGATGAGCCATTCGGGGCGCTTGACCCGATTACCCGGGAACAGCTTCAGGACGAGTTGAAGCGACTGCAAAAGAGCGTGCACAAAACGATTCTATTCGTTACGCATGATATGGACGAAGCATTGCGTCTTGCCGACCGCATCGTCGTGATGAAAGGCGGGCACATCGTGCAAATGGATTCGCCTGAGGAGATCCTGCGCAATCCGGCAGATGAGTTTGTCGCAAATTTCATCGGCCGTCAAAGACTTTTAGGACGCTTTCAAGAACACGGCTTGCGCAGCATCAATGCCTGCAGTGTGGACAGCGAGATCTCGCACAAGGCAGCTTCCGGCGCTGCCCAATCCCCTGCGGCAAAACGACCTGCGAGTGTCGCGAAGGGGGCGTTTCGATCCTGATGTTGATTGAACATACGCTCCAGTATTTTGCGCAACACACAGGCAGTATCATCAGGGCGACAGAGCAACAGATCGTCTTGGTGTTGATTCCGATTGGATTGGCGGTTTTGATCGCCGTTCCGATGACCATTCTGGCGACTCGCGTGCGCAAATTGTACCCATGGATTATCGGGTTTAGCAATGCGGTGCAAACCATCCCGAGTCTCGCGCTGCTTGTCTTGATGATTACATTTGGGCTTGGCATCGGTGTTCTTCCGTCGATTGTCGCACTTTTTATCTACGCGCTCATGCCCATTGTCCGAAATACGTACGTAGGGATCGATGGTGTCGCCTCAGAGTTAAAGGAAGCGGCGATTGGGATGGGATCCACAAAATGGCAACTCCTTTGGTTTGTTGAGCTTCCATTGGCGCTTCGGGTCATTCTTACAGGCATTCGTTCTTCATTGGTTTCTACCGTAGGATTTGCCACGCTGGCAGCTTTGGTGGGCGGGGGTGGACTTGGTTCGCTGATTCTGCAAGGACTTAGCATGGCGAGCAACTCGATTGTCTTGGCGGGAACCATCCCGGCCGTTTTACTGGCGTTTTTAGCCGAGTTTTTGATGGGTCAACTGGAAAAATGGATGACACCGCGCGGATTGCGCGTGCGGGTGGGGGCGCGGGAGAGCGATGGAACAAAAAGAAAGATGGTGTTTCGTCGGTGCGAGCGGATCATTGCCATCGCGCTCGCCGGGGTGGTGGTGGTACAAGTCGATGGCAAGGCAGCGCAAAAGCCGCCCCAGCCTGGCAGATGCTCCAGGCCGTCAGAAAACAGGTCACGTGTCGTTTATGGGTGGTCATGGATCGCTGGTACTTTAGCAAACCCTTCCTGATCCAGTGTGAGTCAGCGGACTTTGACTGGGTAACGAAGGCCAAGCGGAACACGCAGATGTTTCGACGGGTCATGGAACCTGGCACTGGACGTGAACGCTTTGTCCCGATACGTCCAAAAGATCTCATTCGGGAAGTCTATCCGATGCTCAGGGTGCAAACGCGCGTCGATATCGCCTCCGTCGCTTGCGAAGATATCTTCATGAAAATGCCCAAGGCTTCCGTGAATCGGTGGGGTCAACCCTGTACGAAAATGAAATACACCCGAATTGCAGCCATTGTCGGCAAACGCATGAAGCCACGAGACAACAAGGAAGACACGGAATCAAGCACGTTTTTGAACCCGAACGAGCCCGAAGAGATCACGGAAGTCGCTGCAGAGTATAAAGGAGCCTATCTGCTTATCAGTAATCGTTACGATGCGCCCTCTGAGGTGATGGGGGCATGGCTGAAGCGCTGGCGCATTGAAGTCTTGTTCCGTACGGCAAAGCAAGAACTCGGGATGCTCAATTGCCATTCCTCGAACGAAAATCATATTCACGCTCACATGACGCTGCTCTTCACGGCTGAAACGCTTGTTCGGTACATAACTTGGCAACAAAAAACAGCGGGAGAAGAAGATTGCACACACGGCCAAGTGATCCGCAATCTGCTCTGCATCCGCTGTCGTACCCGTCAAGCCACTCGAAAAAATGAGCAAGACTCGATCATGATTGATCTTGACACACCCGCAAAGAAATTTGCAAGACTTATACGCGATTTTTGGCCAACGAAACTGGAAATGAGGATGGTTTGAACCTACCAATACCCAATTATTGGGGACAACTGCATAACTCATGTGTTATCTACATAAACCCTTTTTATCCATCTCTAAATCCCCCATTCTTTGTCATCAAAATATATCCACTTCCTCGAACAGTGAGAATCAGTTTCGGTGATCGGTAATCAATTTCGATTCTTTTGCGCAATCGCAAAATTTGGACGTTGAAGTTTTCCCTCGTACCAGTATCTCTGTCTCCCCACACATAGTTTATGATTGTTTCAGCACTGACGATCTCTCCTGTTCGTTCT
>NZ_LPVJ01000056.1 GCF_001516615.1 Ferroacidibacillus organovorans
ACTTCACTCACACCCCCTAGGCGTAGCCATAGACCGGTATTACGAGTTTCGGGGCTAAACTAAATTTGACAATTCCAGAACGAACAGGAGAGATCGTCAGTGCTGAAACAATCATAAACTATGTGTGGGGAGACAGAGATACTGGTACGAGGGAAAACTTCAACGTCCAAATTTTGCGATTGCGCAAAAGAATCGAAATTGATTACCGATCACCGAAACTGATTCTCACTGTTCGAGGAAGTGGATATATTTTGATGACAAAGAATGGGGGATTTAGAGATGGATAAAAAAGGGTTTATGTAGATAACACATGAGTTATGCAGTTGTCCCCAATAATTGGGTATTGGTAGGTTCAAACCATCTCATTTCCAGTTTCGTTGGCCAAAAATCGCGTATAAGTCTTGCAAATTTCTTTGCGGGTGTGTCAAGATCAATCGA
>NZ_LPVJ01000057.1 GCF_001516615.1 Ferroacidibacillus organovorans
CTGAATTCCTTCTTCCTTTTTTATCATTCTGTCCAGAATTACGAGTTTGTTGACTTCACTAAAATGATACTGCTCCAGAAGATAAAAAACCCCAAAAGGAGCTTGATTCATGAAGGATGATCGATCTCAACCGAAAGCGTGGATCCTCAATCTGTTCATGTTCATTCTTACGATGTGGCTCTTGGTAGTTTCAACCGGGCACGCGTCGCCCTCGACGCTCGATTGGGCCGTGGTGATTGCAAGCCTTGCAATCGTGTATCAGGTCGTACGCATCATTCAAAATTTCAAATCCCCGGATTGATCGATTCCGTCACCGGACACAATGGACTTGTGTCCGGTTTGAAAAAGACGCCAAACCCTTATTGTAAAAGGGATTTTTGGCATTTCTTCGTTGACGCCGATGCATGCAATCCCTCATAATCGGACATATCATATGCAGGACGACAATGTGTTGAGTGAGGGAGACGCGTGGAATACGTTCATCCCATTCGGGATCGAAAGCACGTGGAAGCGATGAAACGGGTGTTAAAAGGCGGCCCTGGGGGGCTGCGTGACGCCACCTTGTTCACCTTGGGGATCAATTCAGGTCTTCGCATTTCTGACCTGCTGGCGCTTCACATCGGGGACGTCCAGGATGAACAAAAGCGGATCAAGGAACGCATCGAGATTCGCGAGCGAAAGACGGGCAAGATCAAGGATTTCCCGATGGGGAAGACGGCGAAAAAAGCGCTTGCTGAGTATTTGGCGCAGCGTCCGGATGCGCAATTGGAAGAACCGTTGTTTTTGTCCAAACAAAAGCGCCCCCTCTCGCGAAGCCAGGCGTGGTTTGTTTTGAGCCAGGCCGCGCAAGCGGTGGGCATCAAGGAACGGATCGGCACGCACACGCTGCGAAAGACGTTTGGGTATCACGCCCATCAGTCGGGCGTTGATATCACGCGCATTCAAAAGCTCTTGAATCACAGTGCCCCTTCGGTCACGTTGGCCTACATCGGCATCACGCAAGACGAACTGGATGATGTGTACTTGACCCTTGAGTTGTAGGTTGTGCGGTTGGGGAAACCCTTGATCGAACGTCAGAAAAGTAGGAAAAAGATCGCCTACCATACCCTATCCTTAGTACAATCAAGAAGCAGGAATGAACCGTGTAGTACCTGTCGTACAGCCGGGGAAATATGATAAATTCTATCAGCTGTACACCAACCGTTGCACGATAATTTGTGTGCTTCAAGTGCGAGAGTTTGTCATGAACGTCTTGGGTCTACACCCGGAAATCTCAAATTGAGATTGAAATTACCCGTCAGCTTCCCGTTTTTACCCTTCTTGATGATCGTTTCAATGGCTATGAATACTTCAAGTGTAATGATATATTATAAATTGGATTTAACTAAATTTTCTTTTTTAAGTACAATAAAGTAGTGGCAGTAATTTTTTGTAACGGTGATTAAACTTTTTAGGAGGTATGAGGCGGGATGGTGAAAAGGTTGACTTCAGTGACCCGAAGGGATTTCAGAGTGTTGGTCTCCACATTAATGATTGGGATTATTCTTGGAAGTACGACAGTAGCGCTTGCTGCCACGGTGAATGGAAATTGGTTTTATTATGGACCCGTAAATGGCTACTACTATCAAAATCAAGCGACAGTAGTCACGCCGTCCACAGGGGGGGTGTATGCCGGTACATGGGTGCAAAATCAGAATTCCGGCAATGTGCCGGCAGGATATATGGGCGCATTTTCTCGTCTATATACTTCAAACGGCGTTCAGGTCGAAAATTCCTCTTGGAATTACAACAGCACTGCTGCTTACGAAATTGGGCAGAATACGCCTTTCGACTACACTAATGGCACCTACTACTCTGTCGGAGCAACCGCTGCTTATAATGGCAACGGGTATACTACTTACCAGACTTATCAGAGCCCGGACTTAACTTACTAAGGGGGAAAGAAAATGTGGATTAAACCGTTTGCGAGGCGCACAGCAGTCATTAGCGGTAGTCTCATCCTAGGGATAACGATGGGAATGTCTGGTTTCAGCTTTGCAAAATCTCTATTTATACCTCATCCGAATTCCTTACCCATAGTACACAAGATCGACTTTCCAAAAAACCAGAATGGCCAAACGTATGGCTCTGATATGTATTCAACATCTCTAGCCACAGAGCCGGATTTGATTTTGACACAAGGGGTAGATGCTAATGGACACCCCATTATTGGTTATGTGCTAAAACAAGACGAATTCTTGCCAATGCCAAAGACGCCAGCAGAGGCTGTGGCAATGGACCGAAAACCTGGTAGCGTTAGAAAAATCCCGCTTTATGCTGTTAATGGAAAGACTGTTATTGGCACATTTAGTATCGGCCAAGGCCAGACAGTTCTTAAGCAAGCTCCGAGTAATTAGCCTCAATTTTAATCACCGCGTCAAACCAGATCCAGTACTCGACGGACTCTTTGACCTGCTGGCGCTTCAATCGGGGACGTCCAGGATGAGTAAAAGCGGATCAAGGAACGCATCGAGATGCTCAAGCGAAAAACGTTTGGGTATCACGCGCATTCAAAAGCTCTTGAATCATAGTACCCCTTCGGTCACATTGGCCTACATCGGCATCACGCAAGACGAACTGGAT
The DNA here is from genome assembly GCF_001516615.1 of Ferroacidibacillus organovorans. Taxonomy (GTDB): domain Bacteria; phylum Bacillota; class Bacilli; order Alicyclobacillales; family SLC66; genus Ferroacidibacillus; species Ferroacidibacillus ferrooxidans_B. The sequence continues at coordinate 2,623 of NZ_LPVJ01000057.1, forward strand.
GATGTGTACTTAACCCTTGAGTTGTAGGTTGTGCGGTTGGGAAAAACCTTGATCGAACGCCAGAAAACCTACTTTCTGCACACAAGAAAAAGATCGCTTGCCCTCTCATTAGACACAAATGGGAGGGGACGAAAGAAGGATGAAGGATCATGGCCATTGTGTTTTTAATCAGCCTTGATTACCCACTTTCGTCACGGCGCTTTACCCAGAATAATCGTCACCAACTGGTAAGACCGGGCACTTGACACGGAGCCTCTGCGGGCATGGATTGGCCAAAAGCGCGCCATCACAAGGGTTCTGGCAGCGACTCAGCCTACCATGCCCGCCCCTCCGTATAAAGTGCCCTGACTTAGCTGGAAATGCAGTAGACATAATGTGGACGACGAAAGCGGGTATTTTTACTTGACGACAAACACCATTGCGAAAAAAAGATTTGATTCAACTCATCGAGGAAATCGATCCAGCCGATCTGGAGGCCGCCTACTGGGCCGTAAAGCGCATTGCAGACCACCAGGATCAAGCCTGGTACTGGACAGCGTCGTGGCAACAAGCGGAGCGCGAAGTGGACGCATTGAAGGAAAGCGGCCAACCGATCGAATCGATGGACGCCAAAGAGGCTCTGGCGATCCTGGATCGGATCATCGAACAGAGCGGGCAAAAAGATTCATGAGTTATCGAATCCCTAAATCGAGTGTAACCCACTATAGATACATATAGATTATATTATTTTATATATATCTATAGTTACTTATATAAGTATATAAAAATACAGATAAATATAGTCTATAATTATTTATGTTATACGGATATAGGTAAATATGATCTACTTGTTTCTTTCTCAACGGTTGGTATATACCGTGTCATTTTCCCCTCGTGACCGTTTTTCTTCTTCTTCCTCCATCTCATCCACCGACTTGCGCAATCGGCTGCCTAAAGCCTCTGCACGCTCCGGACTCATGAACCCCCAGTGATACTCAAAGATCGCACCCACCGTAACCAGGCGATGCGTACGCTCTTTGCGTTCGCGTGCCTTGATCTGCTGCTCGATCATCTTGCGCCTGGCCGCGAGCTGGTCTTGTTTGCGTTTGAGCTCTTCTTCTTTTTGTTGGATTTCTTGCAGACGTTCCTGTGCAGGCTTACGTGCCATATTGAAACCCCCTAAACAACGAAATGCTGTAGCCGCTCGCGCTGTTTGACGGTGAATGAGCGGTTTTTTGTTATCCGCATTGACGAAGGATTTTGTCAATGATT